>JAJFGM010000179.1 GCA_021776145.1 Kiloniellaceae bacterium
AAGCGCCGCCCCGAGCGTCGGCGAAGACACCCCGACATAACCCCAAAGGCCAAGATCGTGCGGCTGGAACTGGTTGCCGAACCAGAGCCCGAAATTGTGGTTCTTGGTTTGCCGCGCGGCTTCCTCGAACAGCGTGCAGAATGACGCGAGTTTCATTTGCAGCGTCGGCAGACCGGCCATCGACGGCGACACGCCGCTGTTTCCGAAGATGCTGTCGACATCGCCGCCACAGCTTTCGATATAGTCGACGATACCCGTCGCGGCGGACGCCAGAATCACGGGATGAGCTCCGCCGCCGACCTGCGGCGGCGGCATTAGACTGAGGCCTGCCGGTCCCTGTGCCATGCCCTGAACCCGAAAACGCGGCGCCTTGCGGCCGCTTCGGCGGAAGCATGGCACATGACGAAGCTTGCGATCAAGCCGGCCCGCTAGTTGGCTATCGCCGACGCAACCCCTCCCGCCGGCCCCTAAAACCCACCGCTAGTTGAAGCGTGAGAGGTAATTCTCGCTGGGTCCGACCGTACCCTGGTTGTATTCGACGTCCATGGACTGGGCGAGATCAGTTTCGGATCGGGAGTTGATCCGGGTCACTGGAATCAAGCACCGCAACATATCTTCCCGAAAACAGCCGTATATGCCGCCAGACCTGGATGGCCGGTTTCGGGCCCGAACTGAATACTTATTCGGGGCGTTCGGAAGGTTGCGGATTAGCCAGATTCGGACTTCCGCGCAGTCCCCGTGACCTGAACCCCAAGTTCCCTCCAGTCATGAGTAGAGCCCGCCATCACAGACACAGAGACGTTCTGTTTGAGACCATGCGCGGGGTCCGTCCAAACCGATGAAACGGATTCATGCTGTCGTCTTTTCCGTAATTTTCGTGCGGCAACATCCCTCCTTTCCAGGGGACCAGAGTTCGAGCTCGTAAGCAAAACCGGCAGCTTCCAAGGTTGCCTCATCGAGTGCCGAAGCACAGTAAAGCAAGGTGCATATCTCTTCGTCACTGCAACCGGCCTCTACCCAAGCGTCCTTTATCGGACACGCCATCATTTTGACTTCGAGGCCGGTCTCGTCGAGATGCCGAATGTCCGGACAAAAAATCGAGCCATTGTCGGGAGCTTTGGCATAGCCTTCCGCCATCCCTTCGAAATCGCGAGGCGCACAAGACGCAAGGGATGTACCAATTATCAAGCCATGGGCACGGCTGGCATTTCGCATTACGTCCTTAGCCTCCTCTTCGCCGTGGCGTTTCATCAACTCACGGAAGACCATGAGATATGCGGTGCCACGATCTTTAATGGCATTGTAAAGTTGCGGATTGGATCGACATTGCGTCATGAAGCTTGCTCCAGTTCGGATGGGTCTATTGGACGAGAATTAGTTTAGTTATGGACCCATCGTTGTTGTGCGCTCAACTCAGAATGCCTCTTCTGGAGAGATAGAAATTCTGAGACTCTGTGCAGTGTCTATGGGGTATAAGTATGCGGGATCAGGGTCAGGTCTTGCCTTTTGCCTCGCCTCCGATTGGCGGCCAAAGTGTTCATTCTTGCAGCACACTTCTTGAACACCGCTTGACAACAGTCAAAAAAACAAGACCTGATAATCATCTAGCCGCCCCTGGGTGTACTCGACACCCATCGACTGTGCGAGATCGGTCTCGGAATGCGACCCGATCCAGGCGACCAGAAGCAGACGCCGCAGCATGATGAAGGTCGGGATCTCCGCCTCGTCTTCCGCTGGCAGATCGATCACCTTGCGGTAGCCACGCACCCAGGACTCGATCAGGCCCGCTGTTTCAAAGATCGCCGACCGTTGGCTGGAAAGACCGGCCAGTCCGCGTGCGCGTTCACCGCACCTCGGGCGTCAGGTCAAAGATGCCGAACGGAACGATGCGGTACTCGGCGGGCGCCTTCTCATTAGGTGAATAGACAAGATCCATCGTCACGTTCATCTGCACCGGTGGTTCGCCGCGTTCAGCAGAGACATTGAAGTTCAGCTGTGCGGTCTTGTCGCCAGAAAGGGTTGTGACACGCTCTGGGTTCTTCAAAACACACCAAGAAATGTTATTCACGCAGATTCTCAGCCCGTTCCAAACATCTTTCGGTGGCATGATATTGCCGAGCCCGTCTGTGACGGCGAGTGATTTTTGTACATAGGCCAAGCCGATCTTTTGTTTGCCAGTATTCGTGAAGCGAATGATGAAGTTTGCTGTCTTGCTGGCTTTACTATAGACCAGCCGCACCACCCGGGCCTCGAAACCCTCGGCGCTGAACGTACCCACAGGCTCGCGCGATGGGCTTGAGATCGGTGACGCCGCTGCAGAATTTTGTTCCGGCGCCTCGGCTGTGATTCCGCAGGCCTCGCGGCTGCGCGCAGCCATCATCTGGTCGATCGAGCCCGTGCGAGGGAAGGTCGTAGTGGCGAAGGCGACTACCCCGCCCGTCGACGTTCGAACGAGCCGTGCAATCACACTTACCCGATCAGGAAACTCGGTGATCGCACCAACGACGAGCGTGTCGACGCCACCTATCCGGCCTGCTTCGGGAATCGTATCCGGATCAACTGGACCAGTGAGGCCGAAGCGAATCTCGTCAAAGATCGCTGGTAAAAGTTGCCGCTCGAATAGGCGAATGCGTCCATCGCCTAGCACTTGGAGGTTGGCGCTCAACAAGTCGGCCATATAATTTGAAAGTTGAGAACAAAGTGTATCATTGTGTTGAAATGCGGTGACGGCTAGCGTCACTTCTTTGTCCGCGACCCCGGCCTTTACAAGCTGTTCTGAAAGATCCTTCATTGCCGTCTCAGGTGAGTCTGCCGCGGCGGCGGGAAACGCAAGGAGTGCGGTAAATCCCAATAGAGCAAAGGATACGCGCATATCGTTCTTCCTCCAGTCAGCAATCCAATTTAGCATTGAGGCGCACGATCACCTTGGTTAGCAGCCGGTTTAGCGCCTCCAGCTTTGCATCCTCTGGGGTCGCACCCTGACCGTTATCTCTGACACTCAGCGTCGCGGTGTCTGTACCGTTTCGAAATTCGATCAGCGCGTGTGCATTAGCGAGCGGCATTTCACCAGTCTGGGCGCTGGCAGGTAGGAGGATGATCGCTGCCTCAATCGACCGTACCGTCCCAGTTGGGCAACCCGCTGCGTCGGCAGCATCCAAAACCCGCTGGGCAACTTGCTCTTCCACGCTACCTGCCGGCCACATTGTCGGATCCTGAAGTGCAACTGGATCGAGTACCTTGCCATTCTCGCGTGAGTTCGAAATATCCCTGAGAAAATCGGGCACCGCGAGCACCACCGCAATTACACCAACGAGCAATGCAAGGGCGGCAATGCCCAACCCCCATTTCCAATTATTTTCCTCAGTGATCCACATATTGCCAGTCTAACGCGCAAAGAATCAGCCGCAATGCCCTTTTTGCATGCAGAAAATGCAGACGCTCATTCGTTTCGCAAGGATCCGACGCACTCCAAGTCGACACTAGCGTGTGGTTTTCGAGATGTGGCAAGTTACGAGATTAAGTTAGCAGTTCTGCCGTCAATTGTTGGCGAACCGTGTCTGTGATGGGTTGTCGGACACCTGTCGCGGCTGGGATGCAACGGCGTTTGACCTCTGGATTGGAAGGCGCTGGATAAGCCTTAGGCGTGAAATGCGCTCCGAGATCCCCTGACTAGTCGAAGCGCGAGAGGTAGTCCTGGCAAAGCCCGGCACTGCCCTGCGTATAGTCGACACCCATCGACTGGGCGAGATCGGTCTCCGAATGCGACCCGATCCAGGCAACCAGCAGGAGACGCCGCAGCATAACGAACGTCGGGATCTCGGCCTCGTCTTCTTGCGGCAGATCGATCACCTTGCGGTAACCACGCACCCAGGACTCGATCAGCTCCGGCACCTCCGGCTTGTGCTCAAAGAACGAGACCGTGGTCGCACAGTCGTACATCAGCCAGCTGAAGCCGCAGTCGTCGAAATCGATGACCTTGGTCGTTTCGCCATCGATCAACAGGTTGGCGAGCCGCATGTCGCAGTGAATGAGGTTGAAGCGGTTGGAATGGGTGCCGAAGCGCTCGAGCCTTTGACCGATCAGCTCGACAGTACGGCCAAAGAGCGCCTCGATATCCGGCGTCAGGCCCATGCCGTCGCGCCACCGCCCCCAATGCGGCCGCTGGCCCAGGGTGGTTTCGAAGTCCCAGGTCAGGCGCTCGAAGTCCGCCGGTTTCTTCCAATCGTGTACATGCCGGTGCATGCGCGCGGTAATCTCGCCAAGCACTTCGAAGGGCGCGCGCAGGTCGTGCTGCTCCTCGTCGGGCTCGTGACCCTCCTCCCACGCGGAGAGGACGACGTGGCGCGGCTTCGGCACCCCGTCGTGCGCAACGACTTGGATGAGCTCGCCTTCGCGGCCGGCGATGGCCGTTGGCGTCACCACGGCACTATCCTCGCGCAGCGCCGTCAGCCAGGCGAGTTCCGAGGCGATGGCGGTCTTGCTGTGATAGCCCTCGCGGTGTACCCGCAAGGCCCAGCGCCGCCCGGATGCCGGATCCTCGACGCGGTAGGTGGCGTTTTCCGACAGGTTGATGAGGCTCGCCTCTGCCCCGGCCGGCAGGTCGTAGTGCGCCAGGGCGCCCGAAGCCAGCCCCAGTAAACGCCGCATTTGTTCGTCGTGAGGCAAATGCTCGAAATCAGACATCACCAATCCGCCGCCGTCTCCGCCGCGCGCCAATACCGTCGCATAGGCGCGCGACGATGCCATATTCGAAGCTTCAAGTTAAGCCAGCAAGAGGCTGACGGCTTGACATTTAGCCGGCAGGATTTGACCGGCGAGAACCGCCGGGAAACCGTCAGGCGCCGTGAAAGTCGACCGTCTGCCGGGCGAGTTCGGCCAGCAACTTGGCGCCGGGCTTGCGGTCGCTGACCACGTTGTCCAGATCCGCCAGCGCGCAGATCCGCTGCAAGCCCTGCTCGTCGAAGCGGAAGTGATCGATCAGCAACATATTGCGCGCCGCATGCCGCAGCATGGTCTGCACCACGCCGACGGTGCGCGGATCGGCTTCCCAGACACCGCGATCGGTCAGGCCGTCGGCGAAGAAGACCGCGAGGTCGGCGTTAAAACGGGTAAGAAACTCGGTCGTCTCGTGGCCCCAGGAAAAACCCTCGAGGCGGTCGACCTCGCCGGGCGCGAGTACCACGCGCAGGTTGTCGTTCTTGGCCAGGGTCAGGGCTTCGCGCAGGCCATTGGTGATGATCGTCAAGCGCTTGTCGCTGTTGGCCAGTTCCGCCGCGAACAGCAGCGCCGTTGTTCCCGGCCCCAGCATGACGACCTCGGCCTCGTGCAAAAGCCCCAGCGCCTTGCGGGCGATGGCCTTGCGTTCCTGGACGTGTTTGTCCTGGCGCGCCTCGAAGCTCAAGGGGTTGCCCATTGGCAGGAAAACCGCGCCGCCATAGCGGCGCTGCAACTGGCCGCTGTCGCAGAGCGCGTCGAAATCCCGCCGGATGGTCTCGCGCGAGACGTTCAGCTTGTCCGCGAGGTCGCGGATCATGATGCCGGGATCGCCGCTGATTTCGGCAATCAGCCGGCGGCGGCGTTCGTCGATTTTGCGTTCGGCAAGTCCCGCCATGTCTCGACACGTTGCTTTTGGGGCGGCGCAGAGATGCCCTGTTCGGCTCGGTTTGTCCAGTCCCCATGCCACTACATTGCCATGTACCACATTTTTTCTAGCAGTGTTTCCTTGGCAATAACCGCACGAGAACACGACCCTTTCTGAAGGACATTCGTTAACATATTGTTTTCTTTATTGTATTAATTCTATCTTCGGAATGCTCGGCACTCGACAGATCGCGAGCCCCGCTACAGCAAGAGATAGTATCAATCGGGTCTACAAATTTTGTTGCAGATACCACTTTTCATGCTATCTTCGCCAAGGCCTTCAATGCGGGAGTCGATGATCCGGTGAGCCAAGCCAAGCTCGAATTCCTCGAAGCCTCCAAGACTTACTGGAACCCCGACAAGACGGCGTTCTGGCAGGATGCCGGCGTCGATCTGGTGATCGACCGGCGCGAAGACTATTTCCTCTACGATATGGACGGCCGGCGGCTGATCGACGTCCACCTCAACGGCGGCACTTACAATCTGGGCCACCGCAACGCCGAACTCATCGAAGTTCTCAACACCGGCGCCCAGCGTTTCGACATGGGCAACCATCATTTTCCGGCTCTGGCCAGGACCGCCCTCGCCGAGGCCTTGGCCGCCTGCACGCCCGAAGGCCTGCAGTACACGGCCTATGGCGCCGGTGGCGCCGAAGCGGTCGAACTGGCCATCAAGTCGGCGCGCAATGCCATGCAGAAGCGCAAGATCGTCTCGATCGTCAAGGCCTATCACGGCCATTCCGGTCTGGCGGTGAAGACCGGCGACGAGCGTTTTTCCAAGATCTTCCTGTCCGAGGACACCCTGGGCGAGTTCGTGCAGGTGCCCTTTAACGATCTCAACGCCATGGAAGACGCCTTGAAGGGCCGCGACGCCGCCGCGGTGATCATGGAAACCATCCCGGCGACCTACGGTTTCCCGATGCCGCACGAAGGGTATCTGCCGGCGGTCAAGCAGCTCTGCGAGCGCTACGACGCGCTCTATATCGCCGACGAGGTGCAGACCGGCCTCATGCGCACAGGCAAGATGTGGGGCGTCGACACTTACGGGATCACGCCCGACATCATGGTCATCGGCAAGGGCATCACCGGCGGCATGTATCCGATCTCCTGCTGCGTCGTCAGCGAGCGCGCCGGACAGTGGCTCAAGCAGGACGGTTTCGGCCACATCTCGACGGCGGGCGGCGCCGAACTCGGCTGCATCGTCGCCCTCAAGGTCCTGGAGATCACCCAGCGCCCGGAAATCGCCTCGATGGTGCGCTACATCTCCGACTACATTCGTGCCGGACTCGACGAGATCCAGGCGCTCTATCCAGATTTCTTCATCGGCATCCGCCAGAGCGGCGTGGTCATGGGCCTGGAGTTCAACCATCCCGAGGGCGCCAAGCCGGTCATGCGCCGGCTCTACGAGAATGGCGTCTGGGCGATCTTCTCGACCCTCGATCCACGGGTGCTGCAGTTCAAACCCGGCATTCTCATGACCCAGAGCCTGTCCGAGGATCTCTTGCGCCGGGTCGAAACCGCCATCGGTCTCGCCCGTCAGGACGTCATGGGCCCGGGGGCCAAGATGGGCGCCAAGAGTGGCGGCACGGCCTGGTGATGGACCCGCAGATCCGACAGCTGGTCGATACCAGCAAAACGCCCGTCGCCCTGCGCGCCAAGGCCGAGATGATACTTGAGCGGGCGCGCTGGGCGTCCCAGGTCTTCCAACGTTATGACCGTGCCAAGACCCAGGCTATCGCCGACGCGGCGGCGCGCGCGGCGCACGCCAAGGCGCGCGCCTACGCCGAATGGGCGGTCAAGGAAACCGGCTTCGGTGTCGTCGAGCACAAGGCGCAGAAGAACGAGCTCAGCAGCATCCCCCTCGTCGACTACTACCGCGACTGGAATTTCATCGATCCGCGGCTGAGCGAGCGCGGCGGCATCGTCGAGCTGCCGAAACCGGCGGGTGTCGTCTTTGCCCTGGTGCCCTCGACCAATCCCATCGCGACGGTCTATTTCAAGGCCCTGGCGGCGCTGATGACCCGCAACGCCATCGTCATCTCCCCACACCCCGCGGCCCGCGAATGCTGCATCGACGCCGCCCATACCCTGGCCGCGGCGGCCGTCGAGGCCGGCGCCCCGGAAGGCATCATCCAGGTCGTCGAAGAGGTCAGCCTGCCGCTGGTCGAAGAGTTCATGAAATCGAGCAAGACCGACGTCATCCTGGCGACGGGGGGAACGCCGATGGTGCGCGCCGCCTACTCCTCGTCCAATCCGGCGATCGGCGTCGGCCCCGGCAACGCGCCGGCCTATGTCGATGCCTCGGCCGACCTGCGTGCGGCCGCCGCGCACATCGTTGACAGCAAATCCTTTGATAATTCCGTGCTCTGCACCAACGAGTCCGTTCTCATCACCGTCGAGGCGGTGTCGCAAGCCTTGCAAAAAGAGCTGGCGCGGGCCGGTGCCCACATCTGCACCGTCGAACAGACCGAGGCGCTGCGCCGCTACCTTTTTCACGTTCGCGGCTTCAACGTCGAGGCGCTTGGCCGCGACGCCGCCTGGATCGCCAAGCAGGCCGGCTTCACGGTGACCGCCAAAACCCGCATTCTGATCACGCCCATCGACAAGATCGGCGTCGGCGAAGAGCTGTCGCGCGAAAAGCTCTGCCCGGTCCTGGGCCTCTTCACGGCGCGCAGCCACAAACAGGCCCTGATGCAGGCGCGTGGCCTGCTGCGCTACGCCGGCGCCGGCCATTCCGCCGCCATCCACTCCAACGATACGCAGTCGGTGATGGATTACGCCGCCGCCGTCGAGGTCTACCGCGTGGTGGTGAACGCGCCCTGCAGCCAAGGCGCGGCCGGCTTCGCGACGCACCTCGACCCTTCCTTTACCGTCGGCACCGGCTTTTTCGGGCGCTCGTCGGTCGGCGAGAACATCGGCCCGCAACACCTGGTCAACTGGACGCGCATTGCCTGGAACAAGGACGCCGGCGCGACCATCGACCTCGCCGAACTCGGCCGTATGCACCTGCCCGGCCCCCTGCCGCGCGCGCCCTCGGACGGCGTACCCGGCCTCGGCCGGCCGCAGGGGCAGACGCCGGGAGAGACGCGGGTTGGCGGCGGCGACCCCTCGCGCGATGCCCTGCGCGAACAGATCCGCGAGATCATCGCCGCCGAACTGCGCGACCTCCTAAAGGACTAAACCGTGGCCGAACTGCGTTCCTTTATCTTCATCGACCAGCTACAGCCGCAAACGCTGAGTTATGTCAGCACCTGGATGCGCGGCTCGCTGCCGCGCTCCGGCATGGCGGCGCAGATCATCGAGATCGCGCCCGGCCTCGACATCGAGGCGCTGACCGACATCGCCGTCAAACACGCCGACGTGCGCGCCGGAATCCTGGTCGTCGAGCGCCAGTTCGGTTACCTCGAATTCCACTCGCGCGACACCTCGTCGGTGCGCGCCTCGGCGGCGGCGGTTCTGGATGCGCTCGGCGCTTCGGCCAGCGACGCGACCAAGCCGACCATTCTCGGCTCCAAGGTGATCACCAACATCGACCACCAGCACGCCTTTCTCATCAACCGCAACAAGCTGGGCTCCATGGTGATCGCCGGCGAAACCCTCTATACGCTTGAAATGCAGCCCGCCTCCTATGCCATAATCGCCGCCAACGAGGCGGAGAAAGCCGCCAACATCAAGGTCATCGACTATCGCATGATCGGTGCCAACGGCCGCGTCTACCTGTCCGGCAGCGAAGCCGAAATTCCCAACGCGCGGCACGCCGCCGAAACGGTGCTCGCTTCGCTCGGCGCCGAGGTGGTGTGACGGCCATGGCGGACCCAATGATCGCCTCCCTGGTACGCGAAGTGCTGGCCGAAGAGCTGGCGCGCCTGCGCGCCGAACGCGGCGGCGGCGCGAAACCAAAGGCCGGCGTCCGCGAGGAGCCCGTGCGCATCGCCAACGACGACGACCTCAAGGCCTTCGTCAGGCGGTTGTTGATGCTTGTCGACGACGGCGAGAGCCGGCGCGCCATCGAACAGAACCGCCTGATTTTTCGCCTGCAAGGCGGGCTGGCGGCAAGCGGTGCGTCGCAGACAAATGCCGCTTCGGCGACCGCACCGACGGCGCGGCAGTCGCCCAACGCTGCGATGGAAGTTGTCGAAAACGGATTCTTTTCCGAACGTCAGGCGGATCGGCTGCCCCAGGGTACGCGCAAGCTCCGCATCGGCAAGACCGTACGTATGACGCCGCTGGCGCTCGACCGATTGCGCCAGCGCGGGATTTCGATTGAAAGGATGAAATGATGGTCAAAGGACGGGTTATCGGCCGCGTCTGGTCGACAAAGCGAGTCGCCACCCTGCCACAAGGCGGGCTGCTCGAGGTCGAGATCACCGGCGGCGGGCGGGTCATCGCCTTCGATCCACTCGGCTGCGCCGACGAGGAAGAGGTGCTGATCACACAGGGCTCTGTCGCGGCGGCTTATTTCGAAGGCATCAAGGCGCCTGTCGACGCGCTGATCATCGGGTCGGTCGACGAACACAGCTAGGGCCTGTTGAGATTCAGGCTGCGGTCTCGGTTCGAGCCAAATTGGCTCGCAGCAAGGAGCGAGAAGGAAGGACATGCTGAGCATATTCGACGCCGAGCGACGCGGCTGCGAGCCAATTGGGCCGAACCCCCCAAGTGGCGTCGTTGGGGGCGGCGGGGCGTATTTTCGCCAGGGCCGCGTCGCGCGCGGCTTGTGGGGGGCCCACCCCCCATTGGGCTCGACTGGGGCGCCACGCGCTCCTTGCCCTGGCGAAAATCCGCTCCCGCCGAGGCCGCAACCTGAACCTCAACAGGCCCTAATCGCCGCCCAGCGGGCGGGCAACCTTTCGAACACCTGAACAGGAGAATGAAAATGGCAAATCAAGCACTGGGTATGATCGAAACCAAGGGATTCGTCGCCGCGCTGGCGGCGGCCGACGCGATGGTCAAGGCGGCCAACGTCGTCATTGTAAAACGCGAGGAAGTCGGCGACGGCCTGGTCGCGGTGGTGATCACCGGTGACGTCGGGGCGGTCAAGGCGGCGACCGAAGCCGGCTCCGAAACGGCCAACCAAGTCGGCGAGCTGGTCTCGGTTCACGTCATCCCGAGACCGCACCAGGACCTCGGCAAGCACTTCACCACCGTCGCCAAGTAGCCGCTTTCGGCTTTCCGAGTGTCCTGGCCGCTGGTGGCCGCCTTTGACCACTGACGGCCGATCCTTGCCGGCGGACTATCGTTGCCGTCGCCGCCGGCAGCGAAGCCGCCGGCCTTGCCCGAAAGGCGCGATCGCTCAAGCATCATGACCGAACTCCGCGTCTACCTTCCGATCGACGATCTTCAACCGCAGTTCGCGGCCTATATGTCGACGCCGACACGGGCGCGTGGCTATCCGCCGATGCAGGGCGACACCAGCCTGATCATCGAGGTCGCGCCGGCGCTTTCAATCCATAGGGTCGTCGATCTGGCGCTGAAGGCGGCGCCGGACATGGAACCGGGCATCCTTTTTACCGAGCGCCAGTTCGGTCTGCTGGAGTTGCATTCGGCGACTCCGGCGGAGGTGACCGAGGCCGGCCAGGCGATCCTCGCGGGCATCGGTGCCAGGGCCGGGGATCAAATGGCGCCATCGACGCTCTACACCGACATCATCGAGAATGTCGCCGACCAGCACGCCATCATCCTCAACCGCATGCGCAACGCCTCGATGATCCTGCCGGGGCAAACCCTGCTGCTCTACGAAATGGCCCCCGCCCTCTTCGCCGCAGTCGCCGCCAACGAGGCCGAACGCGCCGCGCCCGGTACGACCATCGTCGACATCCAGATGATGGGCGCCTCGGGCCGCGTTTTCATGGCCGGCGAGACAGCCGATCTAAAAAGGGCGCAGACGGCCATCGAAAAGACGTTGCAGGCGATCAAGGGGCGTGTTGTCGGATGACCTGCGCTGGTTGAGGTCCGCATTCTCAGGATAGCCAACCGGCATCAGCCGATCCTTGTTCCAGCGATCGGCGCACCGTCACCGCGCGGCAGGCTCGAGCTTTCAAGCAACGATGTCAGGGGGCGCTCGATGCGGAGCGAGAATTCGTGCAATACACGCAGGCTGTATCCCCAAAGGTAGTGGTCCATGGCGCGCACCGCCGCATAGTCCCCGCCATTGGGCGCATAGGTGAAGCGTAGCCAATTGGCCGCATCCCACAACGCCTCCAGGCTGACCCAACGCGCATCCACCAATTCGTGATTCAGCCGGAATGGCGATGGCGGCTCCTGCATCAGATATATGAGCGGAAAGGTCGCCAAGGGTTTGCCACCGCCGCTATGGGCCGGCCTATGGCCGAGATCGCCGATCAGGCATTCCCGCGGCAGCACCAGACCGGTCTCCTCGTATGTCTCTCGGGCGGCCGTGTCGTGCAGGCTGACATCGACCCTGTCCGGCTTTCCGCCGGGAAAGGCCAAATCGCCGGACCAGGGGTCGCCCGCCACCGTGGCGCGTCGGCCGAGGCACAGCTTCAGAGCGCCATCCTGGGGATAGAATATCATCGCCACGACAGCGGCGCGTGATTTCGGTACGGGCGTGCACAGAGCAGCGGTGTCGGAGAATACCCGGCGCAAGTCTTGCGTCGTAGGCGAAGGGTGATCCGGCATTCCGTGGTGGTTTCCTAATTCGATATCGACGGCAGCATAAGAGGCCCCGCCCTGAACCCCTACCGCAGCCTCGTTACGCGCTGCGCCGCAGCCGCGCATCGGCGCGCTTGAGGACGTCGGGATTGAGGGCCATGCCGAGGCCGGGGCCCTCGGGCGCGCGAATCCGGCCCTTCTCCAGCGGCGGCAGCTGCGTCACCAGATCGCCGTACCAGCCGTAGTAGAAGGCACGCACGATCTCCTGGATGAAAACGTTGGGCGCGGCCAATGCGAGGTGCACCGAAGCAGCGAGCGCCACCGGGCCGGTGCAGTCATGGGCGGCGAAGGGCAGATGCCAGGCCTCGCACATGGCGGCGACCTTGCGCGCTTCGGTAAGGCCACCGCCCCAGACTATATCCATGATGACCAGACCGACGGCATCAAGCTCGAGCAGGCCGCGGAATTGCGCCTTGCCTCCCAGGGTCTCGCCGACGCCGATGGGCGTGTGGATGACGCTGGCGACCTCGGCGAGGCTGTCGAGATGGTCCATGCGGACCGGATCCTCGATCCACATGAGGTCGTAGTCGTCGAGTGCGCCGGCGATGCGCTTGGCGGTTGGTAGATCCCAGAGCGCATGCAGCTCGGCCATGATGTCCATCTTGTCGCCAAGCGCATCGCGGATACGGGCAAAGGGCTCCAGCGCCTTGGCCAAGTCTGCATCTGAGATATGCTGTCCGCCGGACGCTTCGGCCGCGAAGTCGAAGGGCCAGATCTTCATCGCCGATATGCCCATGTCCAACAGGCTTTGGGCCAACTCCGCCGGCCGTTCGAGGAAAGCTTGCAGATCTTCGTAAGTGTCGCCGTCCGCCGCCGCGAGGCCGAAATCATCGGTCTTCACGCCCGCCGTGTTGCGTACGTAATGGGTTCCGGCACAGGTGTTGTAAACGCGGATTGCATCGCGGCTCGGACCG
>JAJFGM010000180.1 GCA_021776145.1 Kiloniellaceae bacterium
AGTCGCTCGACGATAGACCGACCGTATGGCCCGCCGCGGCGCAGATGGCCGCGGCCAGGCGCACGGTGGTCGACTTGCCGTTGGTTCCCGTCACCATGGCGACGGGCACGTCATGCACCTCGGCCCAGTCGATATCTTGCGGGTTCGGCGTGCTGCCGTTTGGCCAGATTTTGCAGCCGCTGCCAAGCCCGATCGAGGCGCTCTCGTCGTCGCCAAGAAACGTCACCGCATGCTCGCCCGCGGCGGCCGCCAACGCGAGCAGGCCGGGATCGCTGGCGGCGGCGATCTCGTCGCGGAAGTTCCGCGCCGCGGCGTCGGGGGCGGCATTGGGGGTGCCGTTCAGGTCGTTCACCGTAGCCGCCCAGGCGGACTCGATTATGTCGGTAGCGACATAGAGCGCGTCGATAGGCGCGGTGGTCACCAGGCTGGCGCCGCCGGGATAGGCCCGTACGGCGATGTCCTCGCCGGTCCAGCCGACGGCATCCAGCAATTGGCGCATGTGACGGCGCCACAAGGCGACGGCAACGCCCTTTCGTTCATCCGCCACCTGGGCCTCGGCGGCGGCGCCGGGACGGTCCGTCATGAAATTGGCGCCGGTCAGCCGGCGGACGTCGATCAGTTCCATGGCAGGGTGGGACGCCTCAATCGGCCTCTTCCGGCTCGCTCGCCAAGCGGACACCGCGCTCGTCCCGCACCATGCGCATGCCCTCAAGCAGAACCGATTCCGGAACCTGTGGCGCGTCGGGCACTGGCGTTGCTTCGGCCAGGGGATCGGACTGGCCGTCTTCGGTTGCAAGCTGTTGGACGATCGCGGCTTCGACTGCGGACCCGCCGGCTTGTTGGGCGTCCTCCGGAGCGCGGTTGAAATAGACGATCTGCTTCCAGGTGCGCGAGATCTCGTCGCCGAATATCAGCACCAGATCGCCCGGGGCGGCCATTTTGAGTGCGGCCGCGACCGCCTCCGCCTCATCGGGAATAACGCTGATCGCGGCCGCCTCCACGCCGTTCTCAAGCAGAGCCGATTTCAGAATCAGCGGAACTTCGTCCGGCCCGCGGCCGCGCAGGTTGTCGTCGCGGCGGCAGATATAGTGGTCGAAATGTCCTGCGATGATGCGCGCCGCCTCGACGATGTCCTCGTTGCGCCGGTCGCCGGGCAATGTGAAGACGCAAATGCGCTTGCCCTCGGGTTCGAGCTGGTCGGTGAGCCGGCACATGGCTTCGATGGCCGAGGGGTTGTGCCCGTAGTCGAGGATGACCTTGAAGGGGTGCTCGTCGAAAACGTTCATGCGCCCAGGGGCCTGGAAGTAAGAACTGGCAAAGGTGCGCAATCCGTGCCGGATGTCTTCCAGACTCTTGCCCATGCTGAAGCATATGGCGGCGGCGAAGAGCGCGTTCTGGACGTTGTGCATCGCCTTGCCGTCCAGGGTGGCCGGGATCAGATGCGTCCAGATCAAGGGGATATGCGCGCTGTTGTCATAGATCGTGATCATGTGGCCGTTCATGCCCTGTTCAAGCACAACCGCCCGGCCACCGGCGCGCACATGCTCGCGGACCAGCGGATGGCTGGCATTCATCGTGACGTAGCACAGGTTCTTGGCCTCGGTATGACCCGCCATCTTGAGACAGAGTTCGTCGTCGGCGTTGAGGACCGCCGTGTTCTTTGCCACCTCGACGACGATCTGCTTGACCTTGGCCATGTCTTCCAGCGTATCGACACCACGCAGGCCAAGGTGATCGGCGGCGACATTGAGGACCGCGCCCGTATCGCAGTGTTCGTACCCAAGACCGCGCCGCAAGAGCCCGCCGCGCGCCGTTTCCAGCACCGCGGCGTCCACCGTCGGATCGCGCAGGATCATTTGCGCCGCCATGGGGCCGGTGAGATCGCCTTTCACGCTCAAGTTACCGTCGATATAGACACCGTCCGTCGTCGCCAACCCAACCGTATTGCCGCTCAGCTTGTAAATGTGCGCGACCATGCGCGCGGTTGTCGTCTTGCCATTGGTGCCGGTGATCGAGATGATCGGGATGCGGCTTGGCGCATTCGCCGGAAACAGCATGTTCATGACCGCGCCCGCCACATCGCGCGGCGTTCCTTCACTGGGCGCGACATGCATGCGAAATCCCGGTGCCGCGTTGATTTCACAGATCGCCGCGCCGTTTTCCTTGTATGACCGGGTAATGTCGGCCGACAGGAAGTCGACGCCGCCGACATCCAGGCCGATCGCCTTGACGGCGCGAACGGCCATGTCGCGGTTATCTGGATGAACGCTGTCGGTGACGTCGATCGCCGTTCCACCGGTTGATAGATTGGCGGTAGAGCGCAGGAAGACAACTTCTCCGGTCGGCGGCACGCTGTCCTTCGTGTAGCCCAACTCGTCAAGATGCTCGATGGCCTTGGCATCCATTTCGATGCGCGTCAGGACCTTCTCGTGCCCGACGCCGCGCCGGGGATCGGAATTGACCTCGTTCAGCAGTTCTTCGACGGATCTCTTGCCGTCGCCGACTATGTGCCCCGGCACCCGCTTGGACACGGCAACCAGCGCGCCGTTGACCACGAGCATGCGGTGATCGAGGCCCTGGATGAAGGATTCGATGATCACCGCCTGGCTGTCGCGGTTGTTCTCGCGTGCCAGCTCGAAGGCGGCCGCCACCGAATCCGGATCATCCAGGCCAATCGAGATTCCGCGGCCGTGATTTGCGTTGAGTGGCTTGCAGACAACCGGATAGCCAATATGCTCGGCGGCCCGCACGGCATTCTTTTGATCGTAGACCAGGCGCTGTACCGGCACGGGAAGCCCAAGGTCGGCGAGGATCTTGTTGGTCTCTTCCTTGTCCGAGGCCAACTCGACCGCGATGTAGTGGGTCTCGCTGGTGATCGTTGCCTGGATGCGCTTTTGATAGCGGCCATGACCCAGTTGGATCAGGCTATGCTCGTTGAGCCGCAGCCAGGGGATATCGCGCTCGCGTGCGGCCTTGACCAACGACGAGGTGCTCGGGCCGAGCGCGCGGCGCTGCGCGGCGCGAATGAAATTCTCGCACTCTTCGTTGAAATCGAAACCGTCGATACGCTCTTCCGCCTCGACCAGTTCGTCCGGCAGCAGATGCCGCAGAAGACCGATCGCCAACTTGCCGGCTTGCAGCCCGACCTGCTCCTGCTCGTACTGGTAGATCATGTTGTAGACACCGGTGTCGCCGGCGCCGCGGGTCTTGCCGAAGGTGACTTCGGCACCCGCCACATTCTGCAGCTCGATGGCGACATGCTCCCAGACATGGCCGATCCAGGTGCCTTCGTTCTCGCGCAGGCGGCGCACAAAGCCTCCGGGCTCGCCATAGGAGCAGCCATGCTCGTGCAAGCCGGGCAGGGTCGCGAGCAGCGGTTCGACAAAGTCGGGCCCGAGCCGGCCGGTCGGCCATTCTTCGAGAATTCCGATGTCGACCTGGTGTCTGATCACCGGAAACAGGGCGTAGATGTTCGGGCCGCGAAACACCGATGTTTCGAGAATTTTCATATCGCCTCCCTTTCTAGTGTGATGGTCCAGAAGGGCGGCTCATTGTTTGAGCCCTACTTCGAGAGCTGAATCACACCAGATTCAAATGTTCAGTGCCCATGTCGATCCCGAATTCAATCAATTGAACTTCAGGATCAGGGCACTAGCCCGTTCTTCTCGCGGGCCCTCAGTCGAAATCAATGGCCGGCCGCGCAACGCGCGTTGCCAAGTCATAGCGGTCTCCCGCCAGCAGTATATGCAGTCTCATGCCGATCAAGCTAACAGGTTTTCCCAACTGGGCTTCGGCCATCGAGGAGTATTGCAGGTCCGAGGGGTCGATTACCGAGAGGCCGCCACTGCCCAGGACTTCGATGGTGTCGTCCGGGCTTATGAATGCGGCGGTGTCCTCGTCGACGCCGATACCCGTCGCGAAGGGGTTGTAGGCCAGGGCGGTCAGCAGCCGGCCGAGACGGTCACGTTCGCGAA
>JAJFGM010000019.1 GCA_021776145.1 Kiloniellaceae bacterium
GTACTCGTTTAGCGTATGTATGAAACTCTATGGCCTCGTGAATGGTTGTGTTCTTTATCCCAGCATGTGCAAACTCGTGCCGCCAGCTCAGTATTTGCTCATAGCACGTCTGGATGTTGACACCAGTGCGGTCCTCTAAGCGCTTACATCTTTGTTTAAGAGCTTTTCGAAAGTTTGTATGAATTTGAGGATTAAACCTCTTAGCGTAGTTATTTAAATCACCTATTCCAACACGACTACTCAGCTTCTCAAATTGATTGTTCACGAATGCTTGAAAGTCTTTGTGTCGGTCTGACGCGTAATTGACGAGCACTTCTTTCACGCAAGCCTCATAGGCTGCCGCGATGGCAACTACCAGAAGCCCCGCTAAGTCACTACGAAATTCTGAGGAACCACGTGTACCTTCGGGGACGAATCTTTCCACTTCCTCGACAAGCTTATCGACGCGAGCAAGATGTCTATCGATGTCCGCTCTAGGCATTCAACAAAATCTGTTTTGCCCTGCCTATGCGGTCCTTCAAAATCGCCGTGTCCGTTGTTCGACTTTTCAATGTTTCAGAAAACACATCGTCTAGTAGGAGCGTCTCATACCCACGAACCAGTCGGTTCGAATCGATAGTATCGTCCTCTAGAACAGCAACCATCACGCCTTCGAGCAACGCAGCATTGAGAACCCTCTTCGGTCTAAAAGGTTTGTTAAAATACTCGTCGATCAAATTGACGGTATCAACAAACCGCGCCTGGAACCGTTCAGCTCTCTTGGAGTCGAACGCCTTGTTAGTCGCCATAGCCTTATTTAAATATTGCAGCATGGGCTTTTCATACTGCTCCCATTCTTCAAACAACGAGAACAGGCGCAGTACGAGCTCGACATCTTTTTGATTCTTGTCGGGCTTCTTCAGCCCTAGAATGGACTGCCAATGTTCGTCAGCATTCAACATCCGCAATGCATCGACAATTGGGCCACGGTATACCGCATTTCGGATTTCTTGTGGCTTGAGTTGGGTTCCGCCAGTATTCAGTCTTTCGAAAATGTGAAATACGGCATCACCGTCAGTGCTCGGCTTCAGTTGTTTGATGTTTATCGCGCGTAGCGTGGAGTTACGGAGTTTTCTCTGGTCTCTTGGCTCCAGTTCTTCGAATGCCTTACCATTATACTCCGAGCGCTCGGCCAGCCCCCTTAGCTTAAAAGTCTGTCGACGGCCTCGTGCATCCTCTTCACCAAAATATCCATCAAAAAAGTATTTGATCGACATCAAGCGTTGTTGTCCATCAATGACTTCGAGTTGATCCTCTTGGTTCACATACAAAAAAACTTGAGGAACTGGAAGTCCCATTAAGAACGATTCAATCAGCTTCGACGCCTGCTCGATCTTCCAGACGAACTTCCGCTGATAAAATGGAATGATAATATCATCTCTAGCGATCTGAGACGACAACAATTCCAACGAATTATCGGAAGGAGAGATTGAAATATCGTACTCTACGTAAGGGACATCATCCTGTTCTTCTTCGGTATTTAGTTCATCACCGTTTATGTCTGTCGCTTCCGCCATAATTTTCTCCGATGGGATTGTCATCAATATCCTTGCTCTTTCTGGTTAAGCAAGAAATTATTGCGCTTAGTCCATGCCGAACTCAGAAGTGTAGGCGGTTTAATCCACCACTCGCTCATTAAGATCAGCGAACACTGCAGAGGGGGCAGGGTCAAGTCTTGTGGTATGGCCCGCCCCCTCGGTCACGGTCACGGGGTCACGGTCACGGGGTCACGGGTCGGGGGCCACGGGGTTGTGTCTTGCGTTTTGACTCGAAGTTGTTTCGGACGATCGATTAGGGCGAGTAACGACTTCGCCGTGCTTGCCCTATCCACTCCGACAGTACCTCAAAGACAAACGGGATGCGACGGCTGGTACGGAGTTCGCGGTGCTGCAAGTTCAAATGTGGCTGCTATATTCTATCAAGCGAGTTCAATTGAAGGTAGACTGAAGGCCAGATCTGACTCTGGCTTCCGTTTGGCACTTGGCGGCGGAGGCTGGTGTGGCCATGACTGGCGGACACGCCCTGCTGGGCGGGCCAGGATGACCGCGAAAGGACCGTCATGATCAAACGCGCTCTATCGATTGCCGTGTTCTGTTTGTTGTCGGTCAGCGCCGCACAAAAGCCAAGGGTCACAAAAGCCAAGGGTCAGGTCTTGCCTTTTGACTCGATGGCGTAACAGATGGACGATTGGGTCGGGTGACGTGCTACAACGTGAGCAGTGTCCGCTCTACTCTCCAAGTTAGGGTGGGCAAAACGCAAAACCTGACTCTATCTTTACATGCCGGTGGCAGGTGGCGAAGCTTTTCGCGGCCTTGAGGTCTTCCGCTTGACTCGGCACTTTAGTGAATCAACGTCCCTCACGATGGATGCTTTCCCATGAGTTCTCTGTTCGGATCGGTGGAATCTGCGCTTTGGGATGGGAAGGCTTTGGGCTTTGCCGATGCGGCGCTGAGAATTACGGTTGCGGCGCTGTTGGGCTTGGTGGTCGGAATTGACCGCGAATTCAAGCGCAAACCCATCGGCCTGCGCTCCTATATGCTGGTCTCCATTGGGGCGGCAGTGTTCGCAATGATCAGCCTGGAGCTGTCGCACTTCGCCAATGAGGAGGAGGCTCTTTCCGGTGCGGATATCAGTCGCGTGATACAAGGATTGATTGGCGCCTTGGGATTTCTTGGCGCGGGGGCCATCATTCAGTCAGGGGACAAAGTCGTCGGAACAGCGACCGCCGCGGCCATTTGGTGCGTTGGCGCGATTGGCTTGGCGGCCGGTTTTGGATTTTTTGGATACGCAATTCTGTTGGCATTGGCAGCTTTCATGATCTTGGTCGTACTCGGCTATATTAGGGCGCGTGTCAGAGACGATATGGATGGCGAGTTGCTCGTCGAGGAGCGCGAACAAGATGGTACGGAACCCGGTAAAAACAAAGACTAGGCCATGCGGTCTCGGATGTCAGGGCGTCTCCACCTGCCGAATATCTCTCCGAACCAACTCGACGTTCTTAGATCGGGGTCACAGCGAGGCCGGGGTCAGGCATTTCCTTTTGACTCAATGCTGTGGCGGATGAACGAAAGGGCAGAGTGACGTGCTACAAAGCAAACAATGTCAGTCACATTCCCTCAAGTCAGGCTGGACAAAAGGCGCAATCTGACCCCTACCCGTGCGATCCCCAACCGGTGCTGGAACCGCATCTTGCGCGTCTGGCCTGGCCCCGCCTGACCGGCTAAGCCTTTCGCTGTTTCCCAGATATTTCACAAGCCAAGGGCAATACCGGCGGCGAGGCCGTCTCGGGCGGGCGTTCGGCACGGTCGAATTTGGAAAACGCCTCCAACGCCCGGCGGTTGGCTGCCGTCATCGTGGTCGCCGCCGCCGGTTCGTCTAGGGTGAGGACCCGTCCATCCTTTACCACCTGCCGGCCGGCAACGAAGACATCCTTCACCGGCCGTTCGGCGGCGCTGAACACCAAACAGCGAAGGGGGTCGTGGCCTGGGGCCATGCTGGGATGGGTCAGGTCGACCAGGACCAGGTCGGCGCAGGCGCCGACGCGGATGCGGCCGATGTCGTCGCGCAACAGCGCCCGCGCGCCACCCAAGGTGGCCGCTTCGAAAACCGCCGCCGTGCTGCCGGCCGCCGGGTCTCGCGCCGCCGTGCGCGCCATGACGGCGGCCAGGCGC
This sequence comes from Kiloniellaceae bacterium, assembly GCA_021776145.1. Taxonomy (GTDB): domain Bacteria; phylum Pseudomonadota; class Alphaproteobacteria; order Kiloniellales; family Kiloniellaceae; genus JAJFGM01. The sequence continues at coordinate 3,711 of JAJFGM010000019.1, forward strand.
ATCTCCTCGAGCATGTTTTGCGGCGCGGTGTCCGTGCCCAGGGAAATGCCCACTCCGGCCTGGCGATAGCGGCGCAGGTCTTCCAGCATCACGCCATAACGGGTCAGCACCGTCGGACAGTGGGCGATATGGGCGCCGGCCGTCCCCAGGCGTCGCAGGTCGCCCGGGTCGTCGTTCTCCTCGTTCTCCAGCCACGAGTGGTGATCCAGGAAGGGCGCGTGCGACAGGGTCACGTCCGGCCCCAGCACGCCGATGGCCTGTAGCCAGGCGACCGGGCTCAAACCGTGGCGGCGCTGCATTTCGCGAATTTCCGGCAGGACCTGGCAGGCATGGGTCTGCAGGCCGATGCCGCGCTTGCGCGCCGCTTCAAGCGCCTCCTGCAGGAAACGCTCGCTGCAGGTATCGACCTGGGCCGGCATGATCATCGCGCTCATGCGGCCGCTTTCGTGGGCGATGGCGGCGTCCACGGCTTCCAGGCCGCGGGCGAAGGACTCCCGGCCGTCGTCGGCGAACCAGTTCCAGCTCACCTTTTCGCCTTCGCGGTCGAGCGACCACAGGGCCGAGCGCATCATCGGCGCGGCGAAGCCACGCAGGCCCGAGGCGGCGAAGTTCTCGATCCAGCCGTCGTAGGGTGTCGTGATGTCCGTCAAGCTGGTCACGCCGGAGCGCAAGAGCTCGGCGTAGGCGACATTGGCGGTGGCACGCCATCCCTCCCGGTCGTCGCCCCAGCCCGGTTTGTGTTCGTACATGGTGCAGCGCAGGCAGGGATTGACCATGTCCTCGCCGAAACCGCGGTTCATCGATTCCGACCAGGGGTGGCTGTGCAGGTTGACCAGGCCCGGCATGACCATCATGCCGCGCCCGGAGATCTCCCGCTGCGCCGTCCCGCCATAGGACCGCCCGACATAAACGATGCGCCCGCCGCGTACCGCCACATCGGCAGCGTGCAGATAGGCGTGATTGTCGGTTGCCGCGTCGAATACGACCACCCTGTCCGCGCCGCGGATCAGGAGGTCGGCCCGGTCGTCGTTGCCGGTCTGTGCCTGGTCCGTCATGGCCGCGCCTCCCCCCTATCGCCAAAACCCCGTGGCCGTCTCGAAAGCAGCCCCTGGAGCATCGGGGGCAGGGAGGGCCGGGGTCAAGCCTTGCCATTGAAAAGTGCGAAGACCCGCCCTGCCTACCCCAAGCACTCCGCCAGCACATCGAAGACGAGCCGGATGCGGCGGCTGGTGTGGAGTTCCCGGTGGGTCACCAGCCAGATCGGGATGGTGATCGGATCGAGATCGGGCAGCAGGCGCTCGACCCCGGCGGTGCGGTCGCCGATGTCCGCGGCCATGAGGCCGACGCCCAGGCCCTGCTTGACCATTTCCCAGGCGACGGCGGCGCTTTCCGAGGTCAGCTTGAAGTTGCCCCGGGACAGCCCCAGCCCCATCTCGTTCAGCCGGATGAGCAGGCGGTCCGACTGCTCGAAACCGATGAATGTCGCGTCGGACAGGTCGCCGGGCCGGCGCGGGCGGCCGTGGCGCTCGAGATAGCCGGTCGCGGCATAGAGGTTGATGCTGGTCTCGCGCAGCAGCTTGGCGATGAGGTCGGGCTGCTCGGGGCGGGCGTGGCGGATGGCGATGTCGGCCTCGCGCCGCCTGAGGTCGCGCAGGTCGTTCGAGGCGACGATCTCGACCTCGATGCCCGGCGCCAGCTCTTGCAGGCGGCGCAGGGCCGGCGGCAACAGGTGCATCGCGATGATGTCCGTGGCGGTGATGCGGACGTGTCCGGCGATGCTTTGGGATTGGCCGGAGGCGGTGAGGGAGACCCGGCTGGCGGCGTCGCCCATGGCGCGCACGTGGTCGAGCAGCTCCAGGCCCGACTGGGTCAGGGTCAGCGAGCGCCCCGAACGTTCGAATAGAGTCACGCCGAGCGTGGTCTCGAGGGCCGCGACCTGGCGGCCGAGGGTCGGCTGGGTCAGCCCGAAGGCGCGGCTCGCCGCCGACAGGGAGCCCTCCTCGGCGGTCACCAGGAAGGCGCGGACCTGATTCCAGTCGAAGGCGATCGCCTGCCAATCCATGCTAAAATTGCCAATCCATGCAAATACGCATATCACAGGAACGAATTTCGGCAATTTATCTTTCCCAAGCGCATAGGTAAACAGCGGCGACTTGAGTGAAGGCGAACGCTATTGGGAGCAAGGATGATATGATGGGGAGCAGCATGGCGCCGCGGGCAGGATTCTGGGACAGGCATGCCGCGGGCTACGCCAAGCGGCCGGTTGCCGACGCGGCGGCTTACGAGGAGAAGCTGGCGGTCGCGCGGGGCTACCTGAAACCGGACATGGAGGTTCTGGAGTTCGGCTGCGGCACCGGCTCCACCGCCATCGCCCTGGCGCCCAACGCCCGCCACATCCATGCCACCGACATCTCCGGCAAGATGCTCGACATCGCCCACGCCAAGGCCGAGGCCGCCCGCATCGAGAACGTTTCCTTCGAGCAATCGAGCCTCGAGGCGCTGCAGGCGCCCGACGGGCGCTACGATGCGGTCTTGGGCCACAGCATCCTGCACCTGCTGGAGGACAAGGAGGCCGCCGTGGCCAAGGTGTATCGGATGTTGAAACCGGGCGGCGTCTTCATCACCTCGACCGTCTGTCTCACCGGCGGCATGGCCCTCCTGCGGTTCGTTCTGCCGATCGGGCGCTTCTTCGGCCTCTTGCCCCTGGTCAGGTTCTTCAGCGGCGACGACCTGGAAGCCACATTCACCGCCGCCGGTTTCCGCATCGAGCACCGCTGGCAGCCGGAGAAGGGCAAGGCGGTCTTCATGGTGGCGCGCAAGCCGTGAAAACGTGATACCCAAGGCGACAAATTATGGGGACACCAATTATGGGGACACAATACTTAATTCTCGAATTAAGTATTGTGTCCCCATAATTGGTGTACCCATAATTGGTGTACCCACTATCGGAGCAAAAGCATGACCTGGCTCATCCTCGGCGTGGCGCTGTGGATCGGCGCGCACCTCTTCAAGCGGGTGCTGCCGCGGCAGCGGGCCGCGCTCGGCGGTAAGGGCCGGGCCGTCGTCGCCGTCGCCATCCTGGCCGGCATCGGGCTGATGATCCTGGGCTACGGGCAGGCCGAAAAGGACCCGCTCTACGCCCTGCCGGTCTGGGCCTGGGTTCTAAACAACATCTTGATGTATGTCGCCCTTTTCATGTTCGATGCCGGCCGGGCCAAGGGCCTGGTCCGTACCTGGGTGCGCCATCCCATGCTGCTGGGTCTCGTTCTCTGGTCGACGGCCCACCTGCTGGTCAACGGCGACCTGCCGTCGCTCGTGCTCTTCGGCGGGCTCGGATCATGGGCACTGCTGGAGATGGCGGTGATCAACCGCGCCGAGGGCGCCTGGAACGTCCCGGAAAAGGGATCGCTGGGCAACGACGCCAAGGTGGCGCTCGTCGCGGCGGTGATCTACGCGGCGATCGTCGCTGTCCACACCTGGCTGGGCTATTCGGTGCTGGTTGTGATCTGAGTATATAAGGGGACACAATACTTAAATCGAATGATATAAGTATTGTGTCCCCTTATATACTCACTCCGCGGCGATCGCCGCCTTCGAAAGACCCTCGCGCAGATGCTGCAGGTCCGCCTCCTTGGCGTAGTGCTGGGTCGCCAGGAAGGCCTCGACGTCGAAGGCCGGGTCCAACTCGCCGATGCGGGCGATATGCGCGGCGGCGGCGGTGCGGTCGCCGAGCCAGCCGTAACAGGCGGCGACATAGGCGTGCTGCATCACCACCATGGACGACAGGTGCATGAAGGCCTCGATCGCCTCGCTGTATTGCCGCGCGGTGAAATGCGCCCGGCCAAGGTGGCTCCAGAAGCGCTCGGGGTGGTGCGGGTTCAGCCGCATCGCCTTTTTGATCCAGTCGATGCCGTCTTCCGGGCTGCCCATCCAGGTCAGAAGCTCGCCCATCTGCACCACCACCAGATCGTAGTTGGGGTTGAGCGCCAGGGCCCGCTCCTGGTGACGGCGGGCGCGGTCGTGGTCGCCGGCCGTGATATTGACCGCGGCGAGCAGGCGGTGCACGTCGGCGTCGTTTTCGTCGAGCGACAGGGCCTTGTTGATTTCCGACTTCGCTTCGGTGTAGGTCGCCTCGCCATCCTCGCACCAGCCATAGCCCCAGGCCTGGCCGAGGATGCAGCCGCGCCAGGCACGCGCATGGGCGTATTCCGGGTCGAGCCGCAGCGCCCGCGCGACCAACTTCTGCGCTTCCTCGTTGTCGGCGCGGGTGCTGCGGTGGTGCAGCACCTTGGCCGCCAGCAGGCACTCGTAAGCGGCCAGGCTGGAGGGCCGCTTGCGGGTCAGCTGTTCGTGTTGCGCCGCTTCGACGCGGCCGGGCAGGGTGGCGACGATGGCCGTGGTGATTTCGTCCTGGATTTCGAAGATGTCGTCGAGCTTGCGGTCGTAACGCTCGGCCCAGATGTGACTGTCGTTGGCGGTGTCGATCAGCTGCACCGTCACCCGCAGGCGGTCGCCGGCCTTGCGCACGCTGCCTTCCACCAGGTACTGCGCGCCCAGCTTCTGCGCCACGTCGCGAATGTTCACCGCTTGGCCCTTGTAGACGAAGGTCGAGTTGCGCGAAATGACGAAGAGCTCGTTGCGGCGGCTGAGTTCGGTCAGGATGTCCTCGGTCAGGCCGTCGACGAAAAACTCCTGCTCCGCGTCGCCGCTCATGTTGGTAAAGGGCAGGACCGCGATCGAGGGCTTCACCACGGCGCCGGAGACGGCCGCGCCGGTCTCCTCACCGGCGGCGGACGGGGTGTCGAGCAGGACACGGTAGACCCGCACCGGACGGGCGATGTTCTTCAGGCTCTTTTCGCCGAGATCCTCGAAGGCGACCTCGACGCGGTCGGCGACCTGGTCGTGGACCGCCCCGGCGACGCAGATGCCGCCGACCTCGGCCAGCGGCTCAATCCGCGCGGCGACGTTGACTCCGTCGCCAAAAACATCGTCGTCCTCGAAGATGATGTCGCCGAGGTTGATCCCCATGCGGAACTGAATGCGTCCCTCTTCGGGCACGTCGGCGTTGCGCCGCCGCATGCGCTCCTGCACCTCGACGGCGCAGTTGACGGCGTCGGTCACGCTCTGGAACTCGACCAGCAGGCCGTCGCCGGTGGTCTTGACGATGCGGCCGTGGTTCTTGGCGATGGCCGGGTCGATCAGCTCGATGCGGTGGGTGCGCAGCCGCGCCAGGGTGCCGCGCTCGTCCGCCCCCATCAGCCGGCTGTATCCAACCATGTCGGCGGCGAGAATCGCGGCCAGTCGTTGTTCCAAATTGGTGCTCCTTTCCGGCGGAGCATATACACTGGAAATTGGGTGCGCCATAGCCGAGAAACGGCTTTGGCAGGGCCGCAACGGTGCCGGTCGGAGCGCGGCGGCAGCGCCGTTTCCTACTTGGCCGCCGCGTCCTGTTTCTGCTGCTCCATGATCTTCAACAGCGTCGTCAGGGTGATCGATTTCAGCGTCGAGACGGCGATGTCCTCTATCTCGGTCATGACGCGGTTGAGGGCGCGGCCGATGTCGTTTGCGCCGCCGGCCTCGGGGAAGGCCGCTTCCGGCGCGCCCCCCGGACGCGGACCGATGTCCTCGAACAGGTGGATGACCTCGTAGAGCGTCACCCGCTTGGCGTTGCCGGTGAAACGATAGCCGCCGCCGGCGCCGCGCACGGATTGGATGAGGCGGGCGCGCGTCAGGTCGCGCAGCACCTTGGCCAGGTGGTTGGCCGAAATGCCGTGTTTCTCTGCGATCTCGGCGGCGGAGACCTGGCGTTCGGGATCGCGCGCCAGCTCGAGCACGGCAAAAAGCGCGCACTGGGTCGCCTTCTGCAGCCTCATGAGGCTTCTCCCTTGGCGTGGTCTCCCGCCGCATCGCCGCCCCTGGGATCGCTGGCGGCGACGGGTATCTCGAGCTGAATGAAGGGGCCGGCCATCATGCCTTGCGAGCGGAAGAAGGTCATGTTGAGCTCGTCGTCGCGCGCCAGCATGGTGCGCACCTTGTCGACGCCGGCCTCGGCGAGGCGGGCGCAGATGGCGTCGAAAAGGCGGCTGCCGATCTTTTTCAGCCGTGCCTCGGGGTCGACGCCGAGGGCGAAGACCCAGCCGCTCGGCGGCGAGCCGAACTCCCAGGCGCGGACCTCGCCGATGATGAAACCCAGCAAGGCCGGTTCGTCGCCCTTGGCGACCAGGAAGAAGCGCTTTGGTCTTTTGCCGTAGCGCTCGAAAATGTCGGCCCAATACTCCGGCTTGTCGATGCCGGTGATGCGTTTGTCGAGGTCGATGACGGCGGGGATGTCCGCGGCCACGGCCGCGCGAATGGGTACCGCCTGGGTCATGAAACCGCCTTTCCGCGTCGTCGAAACAGCGCCTGCGCGGGTTGTCGCCGGTCCCCTGCGGAGCCGGCGGAAACCACCTTGACAGAGTGTCGGCAGGACCACAAAATGTAAATAGGGATTTTGGTACCTAATTAATATTTCGGTGGGACTCGCGGGGGCGCGGGGCCCGACAAGGGGCCGTAAAGGCCGGATATCCAGGGAGAAGCGAGATGCGCGACCACAGCGTCACCGTTGACAGTTCCACCAGCCCGGCGACGCTGACCTTCGCGCCGAACTTCAACGTCGCCGTCTCTTTCATCGATCGTCATTTGAGCGAAGGACGCGCGGACAAGGTGGTGATCCGCCAGGTTGGCGGCTCAGACGGCGGTCCAGACGGCGGCGCTGAGGTGACCTATGGCCAGTTGGCGGCGGGCGTCAATCGCGCCGGCAACGCCCTGCTCGGCCTCGGCATCGGCGCCGGCGACCGGGTCGTGATGATCGTCAAGGACTGCCCGGCCTTCTACGAGCTCTTCTGGGGCGCCATCAAGGCCGGCCTGGTGCCGGTGCCGATCAACACCCTGCTGCGCGCCAAGGACTACCAGTACATGATCGAGGATTCCGCCTGCGCCGCGCTGATCTATTCGCCGGAGTTCGCCGGCGAGGTCGAACCCGCGCTGGCCGAGGCCGCCCGCAAGCCGGCGCACGTCATGCTCACCGAAGGGGACCCATCCGACGGTGGGGGCGCGACCTTCGCAGCTCTGGCCGCGGCGGCCTCGGACGTCCTGGAGCCGGCACCGGCGACGGCCGACGACGACTGCTTCTGGCTCTATTCCTCGGGCACCACCGGCCGCCCCAAGGGTGCCGTGCATGCCCACCGCGACATGGTGGTGACCGGCCAGCATTACGGCATCGACACCCTGGGCCTGCGCCAGGACGACGTCTGTTTCTCCGCCGCCAAGCTGTTCTTCGCCTATGGCCTGGGCAACGGCATGAGCTTTCCCCTGTGGTGCGGCGCCACGGCGGTCCTGCTGCCCGGGCCGCCGACACCCGACAGCACCTTCGAGACCATCGAGACCTACAGGCCGACGGTCTTTTTCGGCGTGCCGACGCTCTATGCGGCACAACTGCGCGCCCTCGACGCGGCACCGCGCGACCTCGCCTCGGTGCGGGTCTGCGTCTCCGCCGGCGAGGCGCTGCCGGCCGATATCTTCCGCCGCTGGAAGGAAAAGACCGGCACGGTGATCCTCGACGGTATCGGCTCGACCGAGGCGCTGCACATCTTCATCTCCAACCGGCTGGACGACATCGCGCCCGGCACCAGCGGCCGCGTCGTGCCGGGCTACGACGCACGCATCATCGACGAGAACGGCGCCGAGGCGGCCAGCGGCGAAAGCGGCCGGCTGCTGATCAAGGGCGGCTCGACCGCCAAATACTATTGGAACAATCCGCAAAAGACGGCCGAGGTCATGGTCGAGGGCTGGGTCGACACCGGCGACACCTATATCCGCGACGACCAGGGCTACTACCACTATTGCGGCCGCAACGACGACATGATGAAGGTCGGCGGCATCTGGTGCTCGCCCTTCGAGATCGAGGCCAAGCTGATCGAGCATGCCAAGGTTCTGGAAGCCGCGGTGGTCGGCCGCGCCGATGCCGACAATCTGGAAAAACCGGCGGCCTACATCGTGCTCAACGACGCCGCCGACGCCGGCGAGGAAACCAGCCAGGCCCTGCTGGAGCACTGCAAGAGCGGCCTGGCCAAGTACAAGTACCCGCGCTGGATCGAGTTCGTCGAGGAGCTGCCGAAGACCGCCACCGGCAAGATCCAGCGCTTCAAGCTGAGATAAATCTTTGTCGGGGTCACTTGGAGTGACCCCTTAAGTTGCGTTCAAGCGCCACGCAGGCTGCGCGCCTCAACGGCGCTAGTCCTTGGTTTCACGCGACCCCTGGGTCTCGCGAAATCCACGTCCGGCTTATTCTTTACATTGCGTTCAAGCGCCACGCAGGCTGCGCGCCTCAATGGCGCTGGTCCTTGGTTTCACGCGACCCCTGGGTCTCGCGAAACCCACGTCCGGCTTGCGCCTTGCATTGCGTTCAGGCGTTCCAGGCTCACGTCAGCCCTTTCTCGGAGCGGAATCGCTCGATCCACTGTCTGCTTTCCTCATCGGCCAGTTTGGCCGTGCCGACCTCAATCCTGTTTGCCGGTTGCGGGTCCTGTCCCAGGGCTTCGAGAACCTTGGAGAGTTCGGCTTGCGGATCCAACGCGAGGGCCTCGTAGGTGGTTCGAACGGGATCAACCCTTTCTCTTTGGAACCAGTCGCGCCACGCGCGGTCGTTTGCTGTCAGTTCGCGAAAACAAGCATCGAGAAACCCGAAATCGTACCCCGAGGGATGCAGGGACTCCGTGCGCTCCAGCTCCGAGCCATCGGAATTCAGATGCCAGAGGCCCGTCTGCATGGCCTTGGCCAGAGACACGGCCTGGCTGATTTTGTCCTTTCGCGACAAATAGATGTAGACCGCGTCTCCGAACGCCGCGTGGAGTCTCGCGGTATCGTTTGGCAGCTCGGGAAACAGCAGATCGAGATGGCCCGAGAGCTCCGGCATGCTCTCCCACATGATGCGCGCGCCAAAGAGCCCGTTTCTGCTTGCGCCCTCCTGTTTGACTGCCGAAACGTAGGCCCGGCTGATCTCGGGATCCTTGCCTTGCCGGTCGGAGGGAACCCGCAGGTGCTCCACCCAATAGGGAATGGACTGACGGCGGAAGTAGGACTCCGGGTGTCCCGCGACCTCCGTTCGGGCCAAGAGGTCGCACAGCAGAGTGCTGCCGCTGCGTGGTGTGGCGCAGATGAAGTATGCGTTCTTGGGCGTGGGGGGCACGACGGTCTCCACGATGCATTCTTCCGTCCGACCTATTCCGACAGCGTCATCTCGCCGGGCCAATCAGGTCGGCTGCAGGGTCCGGGGTTCGGGACAGGTGCATTTTCCAGACGGGTCTCTGCCTGACGGCGCGGCCCTAAAACACCTTCTTGCGATAAAGCAGGGCTTCGCAGGTGCAGCTCGCGCCGCGGTCGATGCAGACGAACTCGCCGAGGTCGCAGCGCTGCTTCCAATAGGTCTCCAGGGTCAGCCAGAAGTCGAAGCCGAGCTTGGCCATCAGACGGTCGACGTGGGAGGCGCGGTGGCCGCGCTTGAAGGAGACGATCAGCTTGTCGGCGCCGCGCCCGATGATCGTGTCGTGGATGACCTGCAGCAACTTCGTCCCCAGGCCCTGGCCCTGCTGTCCCGGCGCCACCGCGACGGTCTGGATGACGCCCAGCACACCCTTGGCATCGGCATCTTCCAGATCCTCGGGGATGTCGTCGACCTTATGCTCCAGGAAATCCTGCAGGCCGTTTTTCGGCAGCAATCTGCCACGCACGAACCCGGCGACCTCTCCGTCGTCGTCGATGGCGACAAACACGCAGCTCTCGCTGTCGCGGTCAATCTGCGAGGGTTTCTCAAAAAAGCCCGCACCTAGAATGGTGTCGGCCATGGCAGAGAGTTTCGTCTGCCATTGCGGACTGTATTCCTCGATCCGCATAGTCGGCTCTCCGGCTGGTTTCCCGCGTTCGGCGGCACGGACTGTCCAGTGTGATGGTTCCGAAATACGACTTTATACTTGTGCCGTATTTTGGGGGTTGAATCACACTAGATGCAAATGTTCGGTGTACTTCCGTTTCTGAAATTCAATGACATGAACTTCAGAAACGGAAAACCAGGATGACGAGTTCCGGGCCCGCGCTCAAGTCGCTGGTTGCGGCGCCTCCGGGGTCGGCCTTGCGAAAACCTCTCTAAGTGGCTGTGGAGAATGAATAGTTCGCCTTATTGGCGATTTTGGCCGTGCCGCGGTGTGGCCGCGCCACTAGCAGTCTGTCGGGTTTGATCGAACATCCTCGGGCATGTGTTATTTGACTGGGCCTCATACCGCCACGATTTTGTTGAGCCGTTTGCAGTTGTGGGCAAGCGCCACGAGGGTCCACTCCAGTTTGACCTTTTCGAGGCC
>JAJFGM010000181.1 GCA_021776145.1 Kiloniellaceae bacterium
ATTTTTTGTTCCTGGTTCTCGACCTTCTCAATGTTCTTATCCTGAGGCATGCTCAGGGCTTGGTGACGGCAATTCAACGGGTGACATCCATGCAGGTTCTTCTTGATGAGATCGTGCCGGCCAAAAAGCCTTGGTCAGGTATCGTGAATGCCGGCGACATCCTGGTGATCACCGATCTGGAAGGTCAGCAGGCCGTCGATTTTCTGTGCTTCGATGCAAAAAATCCGGCCGACCGCTACTCGGCGACCAATACAGTGAAGGTTCAGGGCAACGTTTACGTCGGCCTGAACTGCGTTCTCTACTCGGACAGTGGTACGGCCTTGATGACGGTCGTCGAAGATACGATCGGTCGACACGACACCGTCTACGGCTGTTGCAGCAACCCCAACAACCTTTTGCGTTACGGCGTCGAGACCAGCGAGTCCTGCTATTCCAACTTCGAGCACGCCCTGGCCGAGCGCGGCCTGGGTCAGGACGCCATCGTGGCCAATGTGAACTGGTTCATGAGTGTGCCCATTCTTGCCGACGGCTCGGCCGGGGTTGCACAGTCCGAACTGAAGCCGAACAGCCACGTCTCGCTGCGTGCCGAAAGGGATGTGCTCGCGGTCCTATCCAACTGTCCGCAGATGCACAATCCCTGTAACGGCTTCAACCCAAGTCCCATAAGAGTGACCGTGCGGAGCGGCTAGAGTGCGATCGCTCTTGATTGAAACAATCAAGAGCGTCAATCGCCCTCTATCTTATTGAATAAGAGGCTGATTCACGTTTCATTTTGATTCCAAATGAAACGATCTGGCTCTAGGCAACAATCGCTTTCAAGCGCGATCCTGGATCAATCCGCGGCAAAACAATAAAGACGACCCGCGCCGCCGCTGCTTTGCAGGTTCTCCTGACTGCACCCGCGCGAGCCATGCGACGAATTCCAGGACGTCTTGCCACCGCCATGCCGGTCATGGTGCCCGACCTGGGCGCTGCCCTCGCCGGAGTTTGTCCAGTTGCCACAGGTATGATCGCCCTCCTCCCAGGGAAATAGGCGGTCCCGTCGTCCCTGGTCCCGGTCAGGATGTCGTGCTCGTTGGGTTTGTCGCCGCGTCCATTCACCAGATTGCCGTTCTCGTCCAGAGCGGTTCTCTTTACGATATTCGGGCTGATATGCAATTGATCAAGATCGACGGCGATCAGCTCTCCTCGGGCATTGTACCAGGGTCCGAGCCCGATCCGGTCACGCGCGGAAATGCCGCGCCCCTCCGTGACCTGGGTGCTGAGATAGGCGCGCCACGTGCGCCCCTCGGACCCCGCGGCCTCCGCCAAGGCGGTGCAATGGGCATCGGCCCCTTCGAGACCGCCGAGGTTCGCGCCTTGTCCGATGCCTACGCTGGTGACGAAAAAACCCATCTTTTGATCTTCAGCAGCGGCAACCTGTGTGCTCATAAGAAACAGCAAACTTACCGAAGCCAACGCTTTCGCAATTTTCATTTCGATCTCCCTTGCATGTTATGTGACCCGGCAGCGCCCGCAATCGAGCAGCACACCGCCAGGTTTCACCCGCCCAACTGTTCGTAAACGATGTTAGCCAACCGCCAAAGTTCGTCCTTCTCCATGGCGCCGGCAAGCGCATATCCGATCGACTGGTCGATCCAATAGTAAACGGCGACATTGCCCTGGCGCAGCCAACGGAAGGCCGTCGTGCGATTCTCCCAGGCGCCTGTCCGCAGATAAAGCGTGATCCGTCTTCCCTCCGCGTCCTCATACATGAACTGCGCCGCCGGTGAAGGGGCATCCGGGAGCAACCGGCCCCCGACCAACGTGAAGCCCGCCTCGGCCAGCTTCGGCGCCTTGATCTCGGAGCCCAAGCGTTTCGAGAGCCATTTGACGAGATGCGTTTCTTCATCGGCCCCGACTTCGACCGGATGCCGGACCTCGGGCACGTACACACTGTGGGCAAGCACGGCGCGTTCCGCCAGCAGCGCCGCCGCGGGTACCGCCGTCACGCCACCAGGGCCTCGCAGCCACCAACCGCCGGCAATGCCCAGGGTAAAAAACGCAACCGCCGCTGCAACTCGGATGCCTTGCCGCAGCCAGTTCCACCGTCGTGGCCTGAGCATGGCGGGAGGCACGCCTTCCTCCAGCACCTGGTCGAACACCGCATGCAGGGCTTCATTTTGGACTCTGTAAGCGGCGATTCGCTCTGCCTCATCGAGATGACTCGAAAGATAAGCTTCGACCTCGGCCGCGCGCGCCGGGTCAAGTTGCCTGTCGACATAGGCCTGCAGGTCGGCTTCCTCGATGGGCTGACTCGGCTTTGTCATTTCAATCTTTCGATCTTGGCGACATCGCCCGCCATGACGAGACGCAGCCTCTCTCTCCCGCGCGCCAGACGCGACATGACCGTGCCAATCGGAATTTGCAGCGTATCGGCGGCTTCCCGGTAGGTCATGCCTTCGAGCCCGACGAGTAGCAGCAAGTGTCGCTGGTCGTCCGGCAGGTGGTTCATCGCCTCGACGATATTGCGAACCTCCAGCCTCGCGTCCTGGGCGGGCCGAACGCTGGCGGCTCCCGCGCCCACGCCGTCGATCGGCACGACTTTCGGCCGCGTGGCGGCCTGCCGCAGGCGGTTGACGTGGAGATTGTGCATTATCGTGAACAACCAGGCCCGCATGTTGCTACCGGGTCGCCACAGGGCCAGGCGCCCCCAGGCCCGCTCCAGGCAGTCCTGCACCAACTCGTCCCCCGCGTCGGCATCGCCGGTCAGGGCCCGCGCATAGCGTCGGAGCCTGGGAATCACCTCAAGCAGTTGCTGCGTCGAGTCCTGCAACCGATACCCTCGGGACTAGCTTTCACGGAGCGTGGCGGCTCCACGGGAACCGCCACGCCCACCAAACCTTACTCCAGACCGAGAATATCCTTGGCCTTTTGCAGCGTCTCGACCGATTCCGCATGCTTGCCGGCTTCATGCAGCGCGTGGCCCTCGTCCCGCAGCCTCTTGACCTCGGCCATCTGCTCGGCGCTGATGGCCGGGCTTGCCGCCAACGCGGCATCGATGCCCTTTACCATGAGCGGGCAGGAGCCGGCAAAAGCTGCGCTGGAAACGAAGAAAGACAGAGCGACGGCAGTCAGAATGCGCTTCATGATCAAATTTCCTTCTTGGTGGAACTCGGGGGTGGAACTCAGGCGTGGAACTCGGGGTCGGCCCGTTCAGTGGCCATACCCTAACCGTCTAAACAGGTGAGAGAGCGGTTTATTCCCTTCGCACCGGAAAAATTCGGTTTAGGAGAGCGTTTCCATCCCAATTGACCAGCGCATCACTCAAAGGCAATCCGTTTGCGCCAAAGAGACCGAGGACCGCCCGGCGCCGAAATTGCCCTTCGTCGTCATGCCACCTTGATCCTCTCCAGTGCCGCCCAGTCGAAGTCCATGCCGTGCCCCGGCCGTTCCGGCGCGATGGCCTTGCCGTCTTCGATGACCAGCGAATGCGCCAGATAGTCGTCGAGGCCGAAGCCGTGTGCCTCGAGGTAGGAGCAGTTGGACACCGCCGCCAGCAGGTGAACCGCGACGTCATGGGCCCCGTGCGATGTCACCGGCAGATTGAAGGCCTCGGCCAGGTGGGCGATCTTCATGAAGGCTGAAACGCCGCCGCAGTTGGTGACGTCGGGCTCGGGGAAGCTGACGCCGCCGGACGCGATGAGGTGGCGAAAGTCCCATAGGGTGCGCAGGTTTTCGCCTGTCGCGATGGGCAGGCCGCCTTCGCTCATTACACGGGCGTGTCCAGCCACGTCGTCCGGCCAGATCGGTTCTTCCAGCCAATAGGGCTGGTAGGCAGCAAAGGCCCTGGCGGCACGGATCGCCTGTTCCACCGTCCACTTCATGTTGGCGTCGACCATCAGCGGGAATTCCTCGCCGAGGAATTCACGCATTGCCGCCAGCTTGGCGACGTCCTCGCCCAGCCGGTCGCGCCCGACCTTCATTTTGATGGCACGGAAACCCTTGGCGAGGTTGCCTTCGGTCTGGCGAATCAACTCGTCGGCGGTGAGCTCCAGGTCGATACCGCCGGCATAACAAGGGACGCGGGGGTCGTTGCCGCCGAGCAGCCGCCACAGCGGCAGCCCCGCCTTGCGGGCCTTCATGTCCCATAGCGCCGTGTCGAGGGCCGAGATGGCGAGCACGGTCGGCCCGCCGCGTCCGCCGTAGTGCAGTGCCCACCAGATCTTGTTCCAGATGTGCTCTATCCTGACGGGATCCTCGCCGACGACCAGTTCGGCGATCTCACGGCGCAGGATGTCGGCGATCGCACCGCCGTTGCGGCCACAGGTATAGGTGTAGCCGACACCCTCGCCACCGTCGCTCGACGTCAGCCGGACGGTGACGATCTCGAAACCACGCATCTCGCCGTGCATCGAATCGGTCAGCGCCTGTTCCAATTCGATCCGGTAGTGCCCGACCTCAATTCCCTTCACAGACCCTGGCATGCGGCCCGTTCCCCTCCTTGTTTTCACCTTGTAAGCAGCAATAGCACGAAGCGCGCCCGGCGCCGAACAGCGATGCGGTCAAGCCGCCGGCACGGCACGCTCAAGGCTGCTGCCTCATCGCCAACAAGGCGGCGCGCAAGCCTTCCGGCAGCGGCGTCGACGTGCGTGTCGCCTCGTCCATGAGCACAAGCACGCTGCGCGATCGGGCAACGCAGTCACCGTCGCGGAACAAAGCCTGCGCCAAGCGGAAAGAAGAGCGCCCGACCCCTTCGACAGCTGTCGCGACAATGACTTCGCCCGGCCAGTTCAGCTCGGCGATGAAGTCGATATTGAGGTTGGCGATGACGACCTGTGCCCCTGCCGTCGGCAGCAGCGGCCGTTCGGGAGCGTAGAAGAAAGCGACCCGCCCGCTTTCGAAGAGCGTGGCGAAAACGGCGTTGTTGACGTGTCCCTGACGGTCGGTGTCGGCATAACGCAGCTTCTCGGTGCTACGCACCGGATAGTCGGCAAGGCTCATCGGCGCTTTGTCCGGCGGGGGACTCATGACAGGCAGGTCCCAGCCGCCACAACGACCGCCGGGTTCATTTCTCCGCTCCCGTCGACAGCGCGGACTTGCCGAAAAGGATCGACTTGCCGTCTTCGGTGACGCTCGGTTTGGTCGTGTGATCGAGTCCAGTTTTCTCAAGATACATCAGTATCTTATGGCCATTTGATGTGGTCCAGTAGTAAAGTTCGATCATGCGCTCACCTTCGCTGCCCGCTATGGTGTCCCAGGCCTGACGTCAAGAACGACGGCGCGGAAAATTGAAACCCATTCAGCCTAATGCGGTCCCGGGCGCCGTCACAACAAGAGCTTGTCAGAGACTTGACCGCCGAGTTTCGGCAAGCGGCCAAAATGCATGGCGGATCGGCAGTGCGGTAACACTGGCTTTGCGCTATGAATAAGCCCGCCGCGTCCCAATGAACACTTGAAAGGAACAAGCGTGATCGACGCCGACTACGCCCGCGCCATGGCACGGTACAACAACTGGCAGAACAGCGGTCTTTATGCCGCCGCCGACGGTCTTTCGGAAGCCGAACGGCAACACGACCGCGGCGCCTTTTTTGGTTCGATCCACAAGACCCTCAGCCATCTGCTGTGGGGCGATCGGATCTGGATGAGCCGCTTCGACGGCACACCGCCGCCGCGATCCCCCGACATCCCCGCTTCGGTCGAAGAAAGCGCCGAATGGGCCGACCTGAAGCAGGAGCGCCTGCAATGCGACCGGCTGATCTGCGATTGGGCCGCGCGCCTCGGCCCGGACGACCTTGCCGGCGACCTGACCTGGTTCTCCGGCGCCGCCGGGCGCGAGATCTCGAAACCGCTGTGGCTGTTGGTGGTGCACCTTTTCAATCATCAGACCCACCACCGCGGACAGGTGCACGCCATGCTGACGGCGGCGGGGGCCAAACCGGGCGATACGGACCTTCCTTTTCTGCCGGAGGACTGGCCGCAAAAGCCTTGAAATCATTGAGACCCAGCCCCTTTTCCTCGCAGCCGCTCGAAAGCGTAAAAAGGCCGCCAAAAAGCGGTTTACCCATACAAATATTACGGGCAATATCCCTGCGCTTTGGAAACCCCGACCGGAAATTGGACCATGCCCTGTCAATGCCAAGCGGCCACGCTTCGGGCCCACCGCGAGCTCCGCAAGGCCGGCGAAGACGAAGGCCGCGCCTACGAAGTCGCCGTGCGCATCTTCCGCCATTATCACCCGGACTCGGCGCGCCTGGACGCCTACCAGACTGTCGCCGACTGGCTGGACCTCGACGAAGCCGAGATCTTTACGACCCAATAGGCGCGACGACCCAGTAGGCGCGCTCGGCCCAAGCCCCCTATACCGCTAGAGCAGATCCGGGTTACAGGGAATCGCAAGTGGCGATCCATTGACCCGGTGAATCTGCTCTAACGATGTGATGTAGGGCGGGTCGTGTTTAGTCGCGCGACCGGGGTATGTTCGGCGACAGCGGTTGAGAGCGGCCCCGCGCGGAGGGAAGCATTGAGACGATGAATTTCGCCGGCGAGATTGACGAGGCCGCCGTGCGCGGGCACCGCCAAGCGCGGGTCCGGCGCCTGATGCAGGAGGCCGACGTCGCGGCCGTGCTGCTGTTCGACCCGATCAACCTGCGTTACGCCACCGGCACCCGCAACATGCAGGTCTGGAGCATGCACAACTTTTGCCGCTACGCCCTGTTGGCGGCGGACGGTCCGACAATCCTATTTGAAGTGATGCCCGCCGCACACTTGGCCCGCGACCTCGAGACTGTCGACGAGATCCGGCCATCGCTCTCGGCCGATTACATGGTCGCGGGTCCGCGCAGCGACGAGATGGCGGCGCGCTGGGCCGGCGAAATCGCCGACCTCATCGCCACCCACGGCGGCGGCAACCGGCGTCTGGCAGTCGATCGCCTGGACGTTCCCACGGCCCTGGCCCTGCAGGCCTTGGGCCTGGAGTTGGTCGACGCCAAAAGCGTGCTGGAGCGCGCCCGCGCCATCAAGTCGCTGGAAGAAGTGCGCGCCTTCAAGCGCTCGCTGGAGACTTGTGAAGCCAGCGTCGCCGCCATGCGCGCGGCCCTGGTGCCGGGCCTGCGGGAAAGCGACGCGCTGGCCATTCTGCTCAAGGAAAGCCTTGCCCGCGGCGGCGAATATCCCGAGACCCGTCTGCTCACATCGGGGCCGCGCACCAACCCCTGGTTCCAGGAAACCTCCGACCGCGTCATGCGGGAAGGCGACCTGCTGTCCTTCGACACCGACCTCATCGGGCCCATGGGCTTCTACAACGATATCTCGCGCAGCTGGGTCATCGGCGAGACGCGGCCCAGCGATGCGCAGCGCCACCTCTACGCCACTGCCCGCAAGCAATTGGAAACCAACATCGCCTTGCTGCATCCCGGCGTGCATTTCCTCGAGTATGCCGAGCAGACATTTGTCCTGCCCGAGCCCTACCTCGCCAACCGCTATGCCGATGTTGGCCATGGCTGCGGCCTCGGGGTCGAATATCCCTTCCTGTGGTATCCCGAGGACGCAGAGGCCGGCGCCTATGACGGTATCTTCGAAGAAAACATGATCGTCTGCATCGAAAGTTATGTCGGCGCCCAGGGCGGCCACGAAGGCGTCAAGTTGGAACAGCCGGTGTGGATCACGGCCGCGGGGCCGGTCGTCCTATCGGACCACCCGTTGGAAGACGACTACGCTTAAGAAACGCGCTAGGACGCCAAGAGGTCGCGCACCGCATTTCGCAACACCGCCTCGTCGTCGGGGTTGAGTAGCGGGTTGCCAGCGCGGTGACCCCAGATCGAATCGATAGGGCGGAACTCGGCGTTCGGCATCAGTGCCGTCTCGGCCCGACTGTCCTCGGCCGTGAAATAAAGATCGGTCAGCGACGGCATGACGAGTGTCCGCGCGGTGATGGCGGCAAGCGCCCTTTCCAGGTCGCCGCCATGGATCTGGTTGTCGGAGATATCGGACTGCATCCAGGTCTCCAGGCTGGCCAGGAGGTCGTGGGCGTCGCGGCGCAGGAAGTTGGCCTCCCAGGAGCGCACCAGAAAGTCCTCGAGCGAGGCGAAGCCGACCGCTTCGTACAGGCGCCCGCGATAGAAGGCCTGCGACAGCGCCCAGCCGGCATAGACCCGCCCCATGCCGCGCAAACCACGGACCGGATGCGCCGCGAAATGATCGCCGCGCCAGTTGGGATCGCCGGTCAGCACCGCCTGCACGCCCTGCAGAAACACCTTGTTGTGGATCGAGGTGCGCGCCGAACCGCAGACGGCGCAGATGCGCTCGACCGACTCGGGAAAGATCGCGCCCCAATGCAGCGACTGCTGCGCACCCATCGACCATCCATAGGCCAGCGCCAGATTTTCGACCCCGAATACTTCTTTCAGAAGAGACCTTTGTGCGTGAACGTTATCCCAATGGGTAAAGACCGGAAAACGATCCGCTCCGAAGGGCTGCGGGAGGTTGCTCGGCGAAGTCGAGAGGCCGTTGGTGAACATGTTGGGGATGACGATGAACCAGTCGCTGGGGTCGAGCACCCGGCCCGGCCCGATCAGCCATTCGGTGTCGAAGTGTTGGGCGCCGTAGGAGGTCGGGTATAGGATGACGTTCGACTTGTCGCCAGCCAGCTTGCCGTAGGTCTTATAGGCCAGTCGCGCCCGTGGCAGGGTGATGCCGCGTTGCAGGACGTAGTTCTCAATCTCGAATATCTCGTAATCGCCATCGCTCATTCCAACTCCTCCCTCTGACCGGCGCCCATATGTTGACTGTTCAAACGTTCAAATTCGCACGATCCATGAACAGCGCCGGGGAATCACTTGTATTCGTTCGTACAATTCTATCGCCACTCTTCACGGTTTTTTGAGGACCCAGGCTGATGCGGCGGCAATTCACATGCAATCAGTCCAAGTTCGCGATTCGGGGCATAATCCATGCGTGCGAACCTAACAGTCGCGTCGACGGCCCGAAAGCGTGACGGCCCGAACATGCGGCCGGGGCTTGCGATCCCACTTCCGGCACGGGCTAAATTGGCCGCAGTAAACCGAGCGAAAGAAAAGATATGATCCGCACCTTCGGCCTCATCGGTTATGGCCACTTCGGCGCCTTTCTCCATATTTTGGCGACGCGTTACCTGCCCGACGCTACGATCAAGATCCATTCGCGCCGCCACGCGCCTGACGGACATCTGTTCTTCTCGCTCGAAGAGGCCGCCGCCTGCGACGTCGTGGTCCTGGCGGTCTCGATCAGCGCCTACGCGCAGACCCTGGAGCGCATCAAGCCCCACCTGAGCCGCGATTGCATTCTCGTTGACGTCGCGACCGTGAAAAAATACACCGGCGACCTGGTTCGTGCCGCCGCCGCCGGCCGACCCTTTCTTGCCATGCACCCCATGTTCGGTCCGGAAAGCTATGCCAAGCGTGGCGGTGACGTCAGCGGCTTGCGCATCGTCATCACCGAAAGCAGCCTTGATGTCAAACGTCACCGGGGTCTCCTAAAGCACCTGCGGGACATAGGTTTTTCGATCATCGAGAAAAGCGCCGACGAACACGACCGTGACCTGGCCGAGACACTGTTCCTGACACACTACATCGGCCAGGTCGTCGCCCGTGGCGGCTTCGAGCGCACCGACATCGATACGGTGTCCTTCGGCTATCTGATGGACGCGGTCGACAGCGTGCGACACGACACCCAGCTGTTCGAGGACGTCTGCCGCTTCAACCCCTACTGCCGGCAGGTGATCGACCGTTTCGATCAGTCAGAGCGGCAGGTCCGACAATTGTCACTTGAACGCTTGAATTCGAACGGCGGCGACGTCGAGTAGTCGCTTGTTGCGGCGCAACAATAGGGCTTGCGCCCTGTCGCCGAGGGATCAGTATCAGCACGAATTCCGGGGTATCGCCCATCGGGCCTCCCGGTATATCCAGGCAACCCCGGAAACCCGCACATGCCAAAGAAACGCGAGAAGCGCCCACAAGACGACGACGCCCCGGCCTGTTTCGATCCCTGGCCGGCCGGGGCGCGGCGCATCAATCTGGCCCTGCAGGGTGGCGGCGCCCACGGCGCCCTGACCTGGGGCGTGCTCGATCGCCTGCTGCAGGACGAGTCCATCGCCATCGAGGGCATCACCGGCGCCAGCGCCGGCGCCGTTAACGGTGTGGTCACCGCCTATGGCCTGACCATCGGCGGGCGCGACGGCGCCCGCCAGCTGCTCCACGATGTGTGGCGTCGCGTCTCCAAGCAGGCGGCGTTGTCGCCGCTGCAGCCGACAATGCTGGACCGCATGATTTCGCCCGGACGCATGGACTACTCCCCGGCCTTCGTGCTGCTCGATCTGATGTCGCGCAATCTGGGCCCCAGCCAATTCAACTTCTTCAACCTCGACCCGCTGCGCGCCACCCTTGGCGAATTCATCGACTTCGAGGTGCTGCGTGGCTGCCGCACCATCAAGCTTTTCGTCAACGCCACCAACGTGCGGCGCGG
>JAJFGM010000182.1 GCA_021776145.1 Kiloniellaceae bacterium
CTGATCTATTGGGCCGCGTCGTTTGCCGAAAGCGAAGACCGGGCTTCCGCTCAGTCCGGGCAGTTGCGCAGCCGGCGTCGGCTATTCCTTGACGGCTCCGGTCATCGACGAAACGTAGTGTTCGACGAAGAAGGAATAGAGGATCGCCACCGGCAGCGACCCCAGCAGAGCCCCGGCCATCAGTCCGCCCCAATTGTAGACGTCGAAAGTGATGAGCTCGGTCACCGCGCCGACCGGAACCGTCTTGTTCTCCGCCGACGAGATGAAGGTCAGGGCGTAGATGAACTCGTTCCAGGATAGCGTGAAGGCGAAAATGCCTGCCGAGATCAGACCAGGCACCGAAAGGGGCAGGACGATTTTCACCAGGATTTGCAGACGCGTCGCGCCATCGATCAGGGCGCATTCTTCCAACTCGTAGGGGATCGAGCGGAAATAGCCCATCAGCAACCAGGTGCAAAAGGGAATGAGGATCGTCGGATAGGTCAGCACCAGCGCCCAATTGGAATCGAAGATGCCGAGTTGAAAGATCATCACCGACAGCGGAATGAAGAGGATGCTGGGCGGCACCAGATAGGCGAGGAAAATGAGCATGCCGACAGTGCGCGAGCCCTTGTAGCGCAGCCGCTCGATGGCATAGGCGGCGCAAACCGCGCAGAACAACGACAGGAAGGTCGCTGTCACGGTGACGAACATGGTGTTCCATAACCAACGCGGATAATCCGTCTCGAACAGCAAGTGGCGGATGTGCTCGAAGGTGAATTCGTGGATCCACAGCGAGGCCAGACCGCGGTAGCTGTGCAGGTCCTCGTTGGTCTTGAACGAGGTGACGGCCATGAAATAGAACGGGAACAGCAGGACGAAGAGGAATATGGCCAGGGGGATGTAAACCGTCACCACCTTACGTGGCAGGTTCTCCAGATAGGCCATGCCCTCGCGCTCGGGGTTGGAGCGCCGGACGACACTTTCAGTCATCGCCGCCTCCCTGCTGCCACTTGCGGCGCTGCAGTCCGAAGTAGCTGAACAGGATCGCCGCCAAGAGGAACGGGATCATTGCCGTTGCGATTGCCGCGCCTTCGCCCAGGGCGCCTCCCATGATCGCGCGCTGATACGACAGGGTTGCCATAAGGTGGGTCGCATTGATCGGCCCACCGCGCGTCATGACCCAGATCAGTTGAAAGTCGGTAAAGGTGAAGAGCACCGAAAATGTCATGACGACGGCGATGATCGGTGTCAGCAGGGGGGAGGTAATGTGGCGGAAGCGCTGCCATTCGCTGGCCCCGTCGATGGTCGCGGCCTCGTAAAGCGACGGCGAAATCGTCTGCAGTCCGGCCAGCAGGGTGATCGCGACAAAGGGAATACCGCGCCCGATATTGGCGGCGATCACCGAGGCGCGCGCGTTGTTGGGGTCGCCGAGAAAATCGATCGTCTCGTCGAGGAGTCCGAATTCGATCAGCGCCCAGCTGATCATCGAGTCCTGGGAATCGTATATCCACCAAAAGGCCAGCGCCGATAGCACCGTCGGCACGATGAATGGCAAAAGGATGATGGCGCGCAGGAAGGCCTTGAACGGCAGGTGGCGATTGAGAAGCACCGCCAGCCACAGGCCGAGCGCGAATTTTATGACGCTGGCGACGACCGTGTAGAGGAAGGTATTGAAAACCGATAGCCAAAAAATACTGTCGCGGAACAGCCAGATATAGTTTTCCAGGCCGATAAAGACACCGGGGCGACCGACCTTGACGTCGGTCAGGCCAAGCCAAATTCCAAGGCCGAGCGGGTAGGTGAGAAAGGTCAGAAGCAGGACCGCCGCTGGCAACATGAAGAGGATACCGAGCAGATTGCGGTTGTTGTTCACACGCGCCAGGAAATTGACCCGCGGGGTAGGCTCACCGGCGTGCAAAACGGCCATGAAGGATCTTTGCGAAAAGGAAAGCCGGCGCCCCTGTCGAAGGGGCGCCGGCTGTCAGGTTAGACCTTGTAATACCGCTGCGCCCGGCGCTCCGCATCCGCCGCCGCGTCCTGCGGCGACTTTGCCCCGGTTGCCGCTTCGGCGACCATGTTGACGACGACAAAGTCGGCGAACACGCTCGACGACGCGTAACCCAGGGATCCGGAGTGCGCGAAGGAACGCGACCGCAGGGCCGAGTCCTTGAACACGGTCCGTTTTGGATCTTCGGTCCAGACCGTGTGGGTATCAAAGGCCTTCAGGGAGTGGCTCAGGTATCCGACGGAACCTTGCAGGAAGGCGTCGTACTGGTCCTTTTCCATCAACCAGGTAATCAACGCCTTGACCGCGTTGGGATACTTCGAGTGGTTGTAGGGCATCATCGGGAAGCAGACATGGAATTCCGTCGGCTCGCCGACCGGGCCAATGGGATAGAAGGCATGGTCCATGTCTTCCGCGATGTCGGTCATGCCTTCGCGCACGGCGGCGGCATAAATCGAAATGCCGTTGTTGGTGAGCGAGCAAGCGCTCTGCAGGAAGGCCTTGTTATTGTGACCGTCGAGCCACGAGGCAGCGCCGGAAATGAACGTCTCGCCGAGTTGGCGGACATACTCCAGCCCCGCCACGGTCTCTGGGCTATTGATGACGACATTGTCGTTGTCGTCGACCATCTTGCCGCCATGCGACCACAGGATCCAGTGCGCCCAACAGTTACCGTCGCCACTGGCATTGCCCAACGCAAAGCCACCAGGGGTGCCGTTTTTCTTCAGGTTCTGCATCAACTTGAGGAAGTCGGCGGTGTTGTCGGGAACGCCGTCGAAGCCGGCTTTCTCAACATGCGACACGCGGTAGTTGAGGTAGTTGCCGCTGATGGTGAAGGGCACGTTGATCCATTTGTCGCCCCGCATGCCATAGTGTTCGGCAATGGGATACCAGCCGCCGTACTTGCCACCGAGGTAGTCACAGACGTCGCTGACATCCATCATCGCGTCAGGATAAAGGTGAGCGTCGGCGTGTATGCCCCAGATGATGTCCGGGCCACTGCCGATGTTGGCGGCGACCGCCGCCTTGGGCCGCAGGTCCTCGAAACCTTCGCTATCGACCTGTACCGTGACACCGGTGGCCTTGGTGAAGGCATCGAGCGAAGCGTTGAAGGCTTCCTCCTCGGACTGGACGAAACGCTTCCAGCGCAGCAGGCGCAGTTCCGCGCCGGCTTCCGGCTGCCAGGGACTTTCGGCGGCCCAGGCCCGCGCGGCGGCGACCAGTGCCGGCGAGGCAACCGCCGCGCTGAGGGCCAGACCCGCACTGCTCTTCAATAGATTGCGTCTTGTGAATTCTCTCATAACTTCCTCCTTCTGCTTGGTTTCTTGTCCTGTTGATCGAGGTCGTTGTTTCCTTTGAGTTGAGTGTCTTCGCCGCTTTCAATCACAGGCGTTGACTGCTCTCCTGGTCGAAGAGGTGCACCAGGCCCAGATCCGGGGCGAGATGGATGTTCTGGCCCGGCCGCAGGTCGTGGCGTTCGTTGAACGAGGCGAGGATCTCGCGCTCGGCAAAGCGGCAGACGACCAAGGTGTCGGCCCCCGTCGGTTCAATGACCGCGACCTCGACCTCCAAGCCGCCGTCGGCGTTGCTCAGGCTCCAATGTTCGGGTCGAATGCCATAGACCACGCGGGTTCCCTCGGTGGCGCCGGCGTGCGGTGCCAGGGGCAGGCGGGTGTCGTCCCCCGTCATGACGCTGGCGTTTCCGTTGGTGACGGAAACGGTGCCTTCGATCAGGTTCATCGCCGGCGATCCGATAAAACTGGCGACAAAGGTGTTGGCGGGGTGGTCGTAGAGTTCGAGCGGCGCGCCGATCTGCTCGACGATGCCATCGCGCATGACAACGATCTGGTCGGCCATGGTCATGGCTTCGATCTGGTCGTGGGTGACGTAAATCGAAGTGCTGTTCAGGCGCTGGTGCAATTCCTTGATCTTGGTGCGCATCTGTACGCGCAGCATGGCGTCGAGGTTGGACAGCGGCTCGTCGAATAGGAAAACCTGCGGATCGCGGACGATGGCCCGGCCCATGGCGACGCGCTGGCGCTGACCACCGGAAAGCTGGCGTGGAAAGCGGTCGAGATAGGGTTCGAGATTGAGGATGCCGGCGGCATGGCGCACCTG
Source organism: Kiloniellaceae bacterium (assembly GCA_021776145.1). Classification (GTDB taxonomy): domain Bacteria; phylum Pseudomonadota; class Alphaproteobacteria; order Kiloniellales; family Kiloniellaceae; genus JAJFGM01. Next base: position 4,106 of record JAJFGM010000182.1, read on the forward strand.
CTCGTCGATCCGTGCCGCATCCACCTTGGCCAGCTTCAGACTGAAGGCCATGTTGTCGTAAACCTTCATGTGGGGGTAGAGCGCGTAATTCTGGAACACCATGGCGATGTCGCGCTGCTTCGGCGGCACGTTGTTGACCACGCGCCCGCCGATGGAGATTTCACCACTGGTGATCTCCTCCAAACCGGCGATCATGCGCAGCAGGGTCGACTTGCCGCAGCCGGACGGGCCGACCAGGACGGTGAAGGCTTGGTCCGGCATGTCGACGTCGATGCCGTGCACCACTTCGGTGGAGCCAAATGACTTCCGCACAGCGCGAATTTCGACCGATGCCATCGCCTCTCCTGATCATGAGCGGCAGCACGGCGCCGCTCTCCCTCTTGACCGCCGCCTCGGATGGGCAGCTTGTCTCTCCGTTTCCGGTTGCGTATACGTTAAACGGTCACCAAGGCTTCGTCTAGCGTGTTTCTGTTCGTCCAGCGTGTTTCTCGGCGGCCGCAAGCTTATCTCTGGATGTCGGTTTTGACCGAGAGGATTCCCAAACTCACGCGAAAACCAATCGTGCGGCGAAGCATTTTACTGACGCGACAGTGAGTTTATAGTTTTGCCTCAATGGCCGCGCGCGGCGTGACGGGTTCTCTTTGGGCCGGTCCAATTTTGAAGTCGGCCGTGTTTGGAAAAGGATAAAGCCCGTTATGACATCACAGGGAAAATTCGCGCTGGTGACTGGCGCCGGCAGTGGCATCGGCCGCGCCGTAGCGCTGGCTCTGCAGGCCGATGGCTATCGCGTCGCGCTGGTTGGCCGGCGAGCACAGGCGCTGGAGGATACGGCGGCGGCGGCGCCCGAGGGGACAATGCTGGTCGTGCCTGCCGATGTCGCGGATCCGGCTTCGGTCGCGGCTTGCTTCGCCGCGACCTACGAGGCTTTCGGCCGGCTCGATGTGCTGTTCAACAACGCCGGGATCGGCGCTCCGGCAATCCCCATGGACGAACTCAGCTTCGAGCAGTGGAAGGCCGTCGTCGACATCAACCTGACAGGATCCTTCCTTTGCGCCCAAGAAGCCATGCGCATCATGAAGCGGCAGCATCCGCGCGGCGGCCGTATCATCAACAACGGCTCGATTTCGGCGACCGCGCCGCGGCCTTTTTCGGCGCCCTACACCGCGACCAAACATGCCATCACCGGTTTGACGAAATCAATTTCGCTCGACGGCCGCGCCGACGACATTGTCTGCTCGCAGATCGACATCGGCAACGCGGTGACCGAGATGACCGAGCGCATGACCGCGGGCGTGCCACAGGCCGACGGCTCGATGATGGTGGAGCCACGCATGGACGTCGCGCACGTCGCCAATGCCGTCGTTCACATGGCGAGCTTGCCCTTGGAGGCGAACGTTCAGTTCATGACCGTCATGGCCACCAAGATGCCCTTTGTCGGACGTGGGTGATCGCGGCTCGGGTTTGTCACGCGAGCATCGAGTCGGCGACGGTGCGCGAAGGCCGAAATACTAGCCCGGATTTCTCACCGTCACGTGGATTTTCGTTCGCCTGTCGCGCGGCACTGGCAAGGCGAGGGTCGAAAAGCGCAGTGGTGCTGCGGTTGAGAGCCTCACCGCCGGCAGTGCCGCGCGACAGGCGAACCCGAAGGGCGTG
>JAJFGM010000183.1 GCA_021776145.1 Kiloniellaceae bacterium
GTTTCCTTAAGCAGGCGCCACAGGAGAAATACAATCAAGATCGCGGCAGCTCCGCGAGCGATTAACGTCGCCCAAGCCGCACCTTCCGCCGCCAGGCTTGGGTTCAGAGTAAATCCGACCGCCAGCCAGACAAACACTGGAACACCGTGAGACAATGCTAATAGGTGAGGCCGCTGGAGGGCAAGAAAACCGAGGGACAAAGGATGCGCAATCAAGTTGATCAGAATACTGAAAAAGAGGATCTGAAAGACCACAATACTGGCCCGATACTCGTCCCCATAGATTATTAGAATAATCGGTTTTGCGAAGAGGATGATCGGCAAGAGTGCCACGGCCGCGAGAATAAAGCGGGGCAGGGAACGCCGGACCAGTTTTCTAAAAACGTGGGGATCCTTGGATCGGCTTACCGACGGAAGCTGGACAACCATCACGGCGACGATGATGTGTTCGACAGCCAGAATGAGCGACGCCGGTGCCGCGTAAATTCCCGCCGCCTTCGATCCGAACATGTAACTCAGGAAGGGAACCCCGAGGTTGCTGTAGGTCACGTATGCCATGTAGGCGAGGGCGGTCCATTTGCTGAACTGAAAAAGCTCACTTACCAAGCGACGGTCGACCGTGGCAGCGGAGAGGTCACGTCTGATGATCCAGTAGGCGACCGGGATGCAGAGAAAAAAGAAGATGGTGTGCAGCCACAGGACGGCGGGCAGGGCAAACCAACCGCCGACCAGAAGGATGGGGACTGAAAGGGTTCTGAGGATGTTGACCAACGGAATCAGGATCGCCCGCCACAGGAACTGCTCGCGCGCTTGCAGAATGGCGAAAGCGAAACTAAGCAACGCGGCGCCGAATGCCGCGAGCAGCCCCAAGCGCATCGGTTCCGCATAGACCGTCGTTCCGAAAACCTCGGTCGCCAGCAGGCCGCTTCCGGCCACCCCTAGAAGGGTCAGGGGAACCCCGATCGCACAGCGCAGGAAAAGAGCGCTGCCGACCACTTCGCCTGTTTTCGACTTATCGTCAGCGGCTCGAAAGGAGTAGTAGCGGACGACGCCGGGGTCGAATCCGTCGCCAATAAGAGTATAGAGAACGATCATGGTCACGATGAAGAAATAGTAGGTGCCGAAGGCTTCGGGACCGAGCCAGCGGGCAACCAGGGTGTTCATGATCAGCGCCAGTCCGGCGCGTGTCATGTTACCTGCGTAGACCAGGCTCGAGGGGCTGGTAACCAGCCTTGCCCATCGGTGCGCATGAACTAGTGCCATCGTGCCGTCATAGTGAACAAGGCCTTGCATAGAGGTCACGTTCTGTCAGGCGAGGGATCGTCCCGGGCCCGAGCGCGGGGGATCCTGAAGGAGTTTGACAACGACCGCAAGCCAGGGTGGCGGGTCTTCTTCCCGGACGGTCGGGAAGGCGGCTGACAGGCGCGGCATGGGCCACATACCTCTGCTTTAAGCCATGACCGGAAACCGCTTTCGTTATAGATGACCGGCCCTATCTACGTTAGTCTGCGGCCTCTGGAGCGCCAATCAAGAACCCCAAGCCAAGACCGAATGACCGCAGTGGGAAAACGGCCAGTGCATAAGCTATCGCTGATTTTTTGCGGCGCGTTCGTTCTATTGGCATCATTTGGGTTGCGCTTTTGGCTTCTCCACGAACGGGGATTCGACCCGGATGAGTTCGAACATCTGCACGCCGCGTGGTATTTGTCCAAGGGCTTTGTGCCGTTCAGGGATTTCTTTGAGAATCACACGCCAGTTCTACATTTCGTACTGGCTCCGATTGTCGGGCTGTTCGATGTAGAATCAGACGTGCACGATGCCTTTGCCGCGATATTCCTGGCACGAAAAGTCATGCTGGTGTTCACGGCTCTTATTGTAATTTTTACACTGTGGCTTGGCTGGTTTTGCAGAGAGTGGTGCGTTGGATTGTTCGCCGCGGTTTTCCTGTCCAACTCAGTCATGTTTCTTGAGAAATCTCTGGAAGTGCGTCCGGACTCCATCTCGGTGTTTGCCTGGATCGCGGGCTTGGTTTCCGTGGCATACGCTTTTCGATCGAAGACTCAATCAGGTTTGCGAACCCGCGTTACTTTTCTAATTTGTGGTGTCTTTCTCGGACTCGGTTTCATGGCATCGCAAAAGATCGCGTTCGCCATGATCGGATTTTGCATTGTGATGCTTTGGTATCTTTTTGACGGGCGCTTCCGGGGCACCTTCGCTTCACGGTTTTTCAATGCCCTCATTCAATTCTTCGGATTCTGCCTGCCGATTTTTCTTGTGCTTGGTTATCTGGAAATCAATGGGGCCGTCGAAGATTTCATCAAATATGCTTTCCTGTTCAATTCGGGTTGGCCGCGAGAGTTTTGGCACTGGCGGGTGTCGGCCGATCTGGTTGCGCATAATCCGGTCCTGGCCGGCCTGGGTGCAATCGGGCTTTTTCGGGCTATCTTCCGCTACACCTACGGGGCGCGCTTTGACAGCAGGGGCATTGTGCTCACCGTCACTCTGTTGGGCCTTCTCCTCGGCCTTTTCATCATCCCCGCTCCCTACCCGCAATATTACATGATGCTTATGCCACTTTTGGCCATCTTCGCGGCCATGACGCTTGTCGATGTGGTGGATGCCCTGGTGGTGCGCGCCGGAGAAGAAAGGGTCGGAATCCGTTCCATCGGGCAGGAGGGTTACCTACCTTTCGTGACGCGGGAAAACGTCCTGGCGTGCCTGCTAATATTGATCAGTATCGCGCCGGCGATCTGGATGCGGCATCAATTCAAGTGGAGCAATGCCCAAGACCTTGCGGAAATCGCTTACGTCATGGAGCACACGACGGCGTCCGACACCGTAATGGATGGATGGAAAGGCGTCGGTGTTTTCCGGCCGCATGCGCTGTTCTTCTGGATGCTGCCGCCGACGCTCGCCCAGCGGATACCGCTGGAAGACCGGGACAAGATTTTGCGTGGCCTCGAAAGCGGCGAAATCGCTCCCAGGATCGTCAACATGGATTCCTATCTGCTGCAATTGGGGCCGGAGACGAGCAATTTCCTCGAGAAACACTATCGGCCAGTCGGACTCGGCGATCTTTACATCCGAAACGATTGAGACGCGGCCGCTGCGGGCAAAGGAGACGACGACGGACATGAACCGGGGCCGGCTTGGTTTCTTGATTTTTGTCGTACTCTTGGCGCTGCGCCTAGGCACGACGGCTGCCCTGGATACGTTTTTGGAGATCACCAGGGACATCGATATTTATGCGTCCATTGCGCGGAATCTCGCCGCGGGACATGGCTTCGTTCATACCGCCGGCTACATGCCGGTTCTCTGGCGCGCGCCTCTATATCCAGTCCTTCTGGCCGGTGTGTTTTCCATCTTCGGCAACCAAAACGCGCTCGCCGTGCTCGTCGCGCATTGCGCCCTAGATGCCGCCACGGCGACCTTGGTTTGGTGGATCGGGGCGCAGAGGTTTTCGAATGGCGTGGGGCTCGTCGCGGCCGCGCTCTACGCTCTCTATCCCCTATCCGCCTATTACAGTCTGTGTTTCCTTCCCGAACCGTTGTTTACATTTGGATTGGCTGTCTTCCTGGTGGTTTTTTTGCAGGCCAGGCAATCGCCGCGTGCCTGGCGATTTGGGCATTTGGGGATCGTGGGCGGCCTGGTAACCCTGATCAAGCCGTCGGCCGTGGCATTGGTACCATTCCTGGCCCTGGCACTACTCCTGCAGCGCCGCAGGACCGGGGCCTCCAGCCTTGCGTGCCTCATTGCCCTGCTGGTCATGTTTGTGGCCACCATCTCGCCCTGGTCGCTGCGTAATTATCTGGTCAGTGGCCATTTCGTGCCGGTCGCCAGTGGTGGCGGATACTCACTATGGATTGGGAACCACCTGCGCACAGACGGGCGCGAGGATGACGAGTTGCAGGCGGAGCGGCTTCAGCTCTTGCTGGAGGACCGCGCCGCGGTCGGCCGCATCTACGAACGCCTGCAGGCCGAACAGCCCACGACGGCCGACGCGGGTGCCAGCGAGATCAATCCCGGTGGAACCCTCCACATCGCGCCTGACCTGGACCGCGTGTTCCTAAAAGTCGCGCTGGAAGAGCAGGCAACTCATCCTGTTGAGAGTCTGGTCTTGATGGCCCACAAGTTCTATCGCTTCTGGTTCGAAATCTACCAAACGGAAAACAGGTGGGCACAGATATGGGTCTATTTGAGCCAAGGCACCTTGCTCGCTTTGGCTCTCTTTGGACTATTGCGGGCCTACAGCGCCAAAGTCGATGTTTTTCCTTTTGTTGTAGTCGTTCTCTATTTTTCTTTGATTCATGCCGCGTTGGCCGCAACGCTGCGTTACAGTATTCCCCTGGTTCCCTTGCTAATGAATTTCGCCGTATTCGCGGCGGCGGGAGTCCTGGCCAGAGTCAATGAGAGATTCGGACGAGATACCAATCCCATGGGCCCTTCCGCCAGAGAGTGAGCCTGCAAACCCGCGCCGCCTCCGCCATGGCCGGTTGATTGCCCCAGGATTTTTGATCAAGGCGCCACTTCAATTGCTATGCGCTGGCCGAGGCCGCGACGGTTCCTCGTGGCTCGATTACTTTGGCCGGCAGCAAGCGAGCCGTCCTGGCACACGCCGCCAAGACCGGACAGCTGAGCTGGGACACCCTGGGCTGCCTCATCCTGTATTTTTAACCGGGCCTTTCAATCGGGCCTTTCAATCGGGTAGACACCAGGATTGGTCGGTACGCCACGCTCGCGGATTCAGTGAGCTTTCCCCCGCAGGCCGCTCTCGCGGTTCTCAAGAAACCAGGCATAGGTCTGCCGCAGGCCGTCGCGAAGTTTGATCCCCGCGGTCCAGCCGCTCGCGTTCAATCGCGAGACATCGAGGAGCTTGCGTGGCGTGCCGTCAGGTTTGCTTTGGTCGTATTCGAACGCGCCGGCATAGCCGATGATTTCGGCGATCATTTTCGCCAATTCGCAAATCGATAAATCGGTGCCCCAGCCTACATTCACATGCAAGTCGTCCGAGTAGTTGCAGGCAAGGTGAACCAAGGCATCGGCACAGTCATCGACATGCATGAATTCGCGGCGTGGTTTGCCTGTGCCCCAAATCGTCACACTGTCGCGACCGGCGTGTTTGGCATCGTGGATTTTACGCATCAGAGCCGGCACCACATGCGAGGATTCAAGATCGAAATTGTCGTGCGGGCCATAGAGATTCGTTGGCATGGCCGATATGAAGTCGCAGCCGTAGTCCTTGCGATAGGCTTGACAGAGCTTGATCCCGGCCAGCTTTGCCATGGCGTACCATTGATTGGTTGGCTCAAGCGGGCCGGTCAGGATCGCCTCTTCGGATATCGGTTGTGTCGCCAGCTTGGGGTAGATGCACGACGAACCGAGAAAGACCAGTCGCTCGACCCCGGACAAACGCGCGCCTTCGATCACGTTACATTGTATCGCCAGGTTGTCGTAAATGAAGGCTGCCGGGTGGGCGCTGTTGGCGTGGATCCCGCCGACGACGGCCGCCGCCAGAAATACAATGTCCGGGGCTGCCTCGGCTATCCAATCTTCGGTCGGGCGCTGACGCGACAGGTCGACCTCTTCACGGCCCACCGTGATGAGGTCGCAGTCCACGCGCTCAAGATTTCGCACCAGGGCGCGGCCGACCATGCCACGATGCCCGGCCACCCAAACGCGTTTTCCCGCTAGCGCGTCCGGTCCCGTGGTTTTCTTCACTCCGAGGAATTCCTGTGTTGGGCGTTATGTCCTTTGAGCGCCCTTCGATCGGCGTCGACCATTTCACTGACGAGTTGCTTGAAGGTGATGGTAGGCTCCCACCCAAGCTGCTCCCGGGCCTTTGCCGGATCGCCCAGAAGGTGGGCCACCTCCGTTGGCCGGAAATAGTAGGGATCGACCTCGACCCGAAGCGCACCGGTGCCGGCATCGTAACCTTGTTCCTCGACCCCGCTGCCGCGCCACTCGATGGTGCTGCCGATCCACGCAAAGGCTTCTTCAACAAATTCGCGGACGCTATGGGCCTCGCCGGTTGCCAGAACATAGTCGTCGGGTTCGCTTTGCTGCAGAATGCGCCACATCCCATCGACATAGTCGCGGGCGTGCCCCCAATCGCGCTTTGCGTCCAGGTTGCCCAGATAGATGCGATCCTGCACTCCGGCTTCGATGGCCGCGACGGCCCGCGTAATCTTGCGGGTGACGAACGTTTCACCGCGTGTCGGGCCTTCGTGATTGAAGAGAATGCCATTTGAGGCGTGGAACCCATAGGCCTCCCTATAGTTTACCGTGATCCAGTAGGCGTAGAGCTTTGCCGCTGCATAGGGACTCCGGGGGTAGAACGGGGTTTTCTCGTTTTGCGGCGGCGGACTCGCGCCAAACAGCTCGGAGGTCGAGGCCTGATAAAAGCGAACTCGATCTTCCATGTTCAAAATACGGATGGATTCCAGAAACCTGAGGGTCCCCAGCCCATCCGCGTTGGCGGTGTATTCCGGCGTCTCGAAGCTCACTTGGACGTGGCTCTGGGCCGCCAGATTATAAATCTCGGTGGGCGCCGTTTCCTGGACCAGACGGATAATATTCGTCGCGTCGGTCATATCGCCGTAATGCAAAAAAAACTTCGGATCGCCGATGTGAGGATCAACATAGAGGTGATCAATTCGCTCCGAGTTAAACGAGGAGGACCGCCGTTTTATGCCGTGTACGATATAGCCTTTTTGCACAAGCAACTCTGCGAGAAGGGCACCGTCTTGTCCGGTAACTCCGCTGATGAGTGCGACCTTGTCAGTCATCTATCTTTCGCTACTCCCTAAAGGCATTCTTTTATGGATATCCGGATCGCCGGCCATGAGGCTGCGCCTTGCAGGCCGGTATTTCCTCCAGGCGTCACGTTTCCCTGGGAATCACAACCTGCGCGGCGCCCGGTTGTCCGTGACTCGGCGACATCGAACCGGGCCTATGGGAGCGCCGGCGCGAACGTTCGGGATAGGGCTCGGCTTGTGCCAGGCGGCCCAAAATGAAAGCCAAGGCGAAACTCAGCCATATGTCCCGGTACATGGGATTGAGCGTTACGACGACAAACTGCCCGATCATGATCACGAAGATCAGTTGGGCGTAGCGCTGATAACGTGGGTGTCTTGAAGCAATAAGAAGGCTGCGGAGCGACCAACCCCACAGGCCGAGAAACGCGACAAAAGCAAAGATACCGTTCTCGGCAAGAACCGCCAGGAAAGCGTTGTGGGTCGTCCCGCCCGCTGTACCGTGCGCGCCCTTGCCATGCAGCGGCGCCCAGGTCGTCGCCCAGGGCGGCAGGTAATCGGGTGTCCAGGCATCGCCGGACGTCCCCGTGCCAAGTCCGAGAAACGGGTGAGCCTGGAAGACGTTCCAGGCTATGCCCCAGGTTTCCAAGCGATAGAGGAAGGCAATCCAGGATGATTCGAAGCTGCCGGCTTCGCGCATCCCTCCGATGAAGGTCGACGCTTCGAGGTCGCGCACCAGCAGCGGTAGCGAGAAGCCGTAGAAGGCCGCGATGGCTATGCTGCACACGGCAAGGCTCAGCATCAGGTAACGGCCGAGCTTCGACAGCAGCGCCGTGCCGACGCACAGCGACAAGAAGAGGCCGATGATGGCACTGCGGGCGAAAGTGAAGTAACAAAAGACGAGCGCCACCCCTGCCAGGGCCAAGAAGAAAATCTTCGTTTCAGGTCGGCATGCCCATAGTGCCTGGGCCAGCGCAATCAGCACCACCGTTGCCAGAAATCCGCCGAAAACGTACGGGTGCCAAGTCGTTCCAGCGAAGAAATTGTGGTCGCCCGGCCCAAAGGCTCCCGCCAGTGCAAAGGTCTCTTCCGCGGCCGTCAGGGCCACCGACAGGGATCCCCCCAGCCACATTTCGACCACCGCCGACGCGGCAACTTCGATAATGCCTATTGCCAGCACGCACCAAAGAACGTGAACGACGTCTCTCTCGTCCTCGACGAAGGCGAGTGTGGTGAAAAAGATGATGGCCATCGGACCGTACATCGCGGCCGCGACCAAAAGGCTTTCCATCGGTTCATCGAGTTTCACCGCCGACGCGAGCGTAAGGCCGAAAAACGCAATGGCCATATATCCTTCCGGCCAACGCAACGGTATTGGCCAGGGACCGCGTTTGATCAGAAAAGCGATCAGGATCACAAGCAGCGGGAAGGCAACCATGACGACGTGGTATTTGATGCCGCTGGCAAACCCGAAGTAGACCGGCAGTGTCGCTATGATCGCGAAGAACGCGCCCTTCGGCACCAGAACCATTGCGGTGCCGAGCACGAGCAGCACGGGCAGGATCACCACCTTTGTCGCCAGGCCGACCACCGCCCCGCCAAGAAGGATACCAATCAACACGAATGCGAGAATGGGTGCGAGAACCGCTAAGGTCATGGGGTTTCACCCTGGTGGCAATGGATTGCCTGCCTGGAAACCTCCGCCGGAGGTGTTTGGTTAATGGCGATTGCTCTCAAACCCTGATTGCTCCTTGCCGCCGGAGCGGCCTTTTTTCACGAGGCTACATGCCCTCGCATAGGCTAGCGGATTTTTCGAGATAGACCTAGCCCGTTGATGGCACAGAGAATAATAGGCCTTGGGGGGGTTGGCCGGTTCGCCATGCCGCTCGGGCCGAACACCATTGACAGGCCCGCCAACGCGATAGCGCATTGCTGAGCCGTGTAGAAATTAAGTAGGCTGAAGTGGCGTTCGGACGCGTCATCGCTCACCCGGCGCCGTGGTGAATAACGACCACCGTCGGGGACCAAAGCGTGGTTCGTGAAGGTCGGCTCGACCGCTCGATAGGGAGCCTCTATGCTCGAAACGAAGCCTGATAGCCCGCCAGCCGCACAGTCCGGTCGGCTGGGATTCTGGCATGCCTGCAGGCAGATGACGGTTTCATTCGGTAGGCGTCTCCTATTCCTGTTTCTGTGTTCTCTTATCCTGGTTATCTCCTCGGAACGGGCCTATTGGTATTTCAGCAGCGAGGTCGTCGCGGTCGCGGTCTACTACATGATTCCCACCGTCCTGTTCTTGTGGGCCGTGGAGCACTTCAATGTGAACAGCCTGCCGCGACTGTTTATCGCCGCCTGTCTGTTTGGGTTTTTCGTCGAGGGAATCATAGCGACCCAGGTCTATGGCGAATCCTTCTTCGATGTCTTTGCCATCTCCTATACCTCGATTTCCTGGCATGCCATCTTCAGCATTATGCTGTTCTGGTACTACTTTCGAAAATGGTGCCTGGAGAAAAAGGCCATGCCCCTGATCTCCTCGGCGGTCCTGTTTGGCATTATCTGGGGATCATGGAACGCGGTTATTCTGTCCGGAGAGGACGATCCGACCGAGGTTAACACCGCGCCCTTTACGCCGGATGAGTTTGGAATATACGCCGCCGAGGTTACGCTCGCGCTGCTTCTCGCGCACTGGCTGATGAACTTCTTTTGGTGCCGGGAATTCAGAATCTCGCTGATCGAGAAAGTCCTTTATCTGGGTTTGGCACTGTACGTTTTTGTCACCTTGCCGGTTATGGAAGCCGACATCTGGTATGCGCCCATCGTCCTGGGTGTGCTGGTCGCGGCCAGTCTCCTTTTGCTCTCAATACAAAAGGACGAACATTCGGT
>JAJFGM010000184.1 GCA_021776145.1 Kiloniellaceae bacterium
CGGTTTCGACCGGTCCCGCAATCGTCATACGCGGCGCGCGCGAACATAACCTCAAGAACATCGACCTCGACCTGCCGCGCGAACAGCTGGTGGTGATCACCGGTCTGTCGGGTTCGGGGAAATCCTCCCTCGCCTTCGATACGATTTATGCCGAGGGCCAACGCCGTTATGTCGAATCGCTCTCCGCCTACGCGCGGCAGTTCCTTGAGCTGATGCAGAAACCGGACGTCGATTCCATCGACGGCCTGTCGCCGGCGATCTCGATCGAACAGAAGACGACCTCCAAGAACCCGCGCTCGACCGTCGGCACGGTCACCGAGATATACGACTATCTGCGCCTGCTCTTCGCCCGTATCGGTATTCCCTACTCGCCGGCCACCGGCCTGCCGATCCAAAGCCAGACGGTCAGCCAGATGGTCGACAAGGTCATGGAGATGCCCGAAGGCACGCGCCTTTATCTGTTGGCACCCATCGTACGCGGCCGCAAGGGCGAATACCGCAAGGAACTGGCGGAACTGCAAAAACGCGGTTTCCAGCGGGTCAAGATCGACGGCGAACTCTATGAGATCGACCAGGCGCCGGCGCTCGACAAGAAACGCAAACACGATATCGAAATCGTCGTCGACCGCCTCGTGGTGCGGCCGGATGTCGAATCCCGCCTCGCCGATTCCTTCGAGACGGCACTGAACCTCGCCGACGGCCTGGCCTTCACCGAAGAGGCCGTCTCCGGCCAGTCCGAAGCCGGACCGCGCAGCACCTTTTCGGCGCGCTTCTCCTGCCCGGTATCGGGTTTCACCATCGACGAGATCGAACCACGCCTTTTCTCCTTCAACAATCCCTTCGGCGCCTGCCCGGCCTGCGATGGCCTCGGCAAGACCCTGTTCTTCGATCCCGAACTGGTGGTGCCGGACGGCAAGCTGTCTCTGCACGACGGCGCCATTGCGCCCTGGGCCAAGAGCACCTCGCCCTACTACGCGCAAACCCTGGATTCGCTGGCCCGCCACTTCGCCGTCTCAACCCACGCGGCTTGGGCCGAGCTCGACGATGTGGTGCGTCACACGGTGCTTTTCGGTTCCGCCGGCGAACCCGTGCGCATGACTTTCGACGACGGCCTGCGCAGCTACGAGACCCACAAGCCCTTCGAAGGCGTCATCCCCAACATGGAACGGCGCTGGCGCGAGACCGACAGCGACTGGGTGCGCGAGGAACTGGCGCGCTACCAGAACAACCGGCCCTGCGGCGACTGCGGTGGCTATCGCCTGAAACCCGAAGCCCTGGCCGTCAAGGTCGGCACACGGCATATCGGCGAGATCACCGAACGCTCGATTTCCGAGGCGGCGGACTGGTTCGGCAGCCTGGCCGAACATTTGAGCCCGAAGGACCGCGAAATCGCCCAGCGCATTCTGAAAGAGATCAACGAGCGCCTGCGTTTCCTGGTCAACGTCGGCCTCGAATACCTGACCCTGTCGCGCGCCTCGGCGACACTCTCGGGCGGCGAATCGCAACGCATCCGGCTCGCCTCGCAAATCGGCTCGGGACTGACCGGTGTGCTCTACGTGCTCGACGAACCGTCGATCGGCCTGCATCAGCGCGACAACGCCCGCTTGCTGGAAACCCTGAAACGGCTGCGCGACCTCGGCAACACGGTGATCGTCGTCGAGCATGATGAGGACGCGATCCGCGCCGCCGACTATCTGGTCGATATGGGACCGCGCGCCGGAACGCACGGTGGCGAGGTCATTGCCGCCGGCCTGCCCGAGAGTGTGATGGGGCATCCCGACAGCTTGACCGGACAGTATCTCACCGGCTTTCGCCAGATCGAGGTGCCGGCGCTCAGGCGCCCCGGCCACAAGGGGCAGTGCCTGCGCATCCTCGACGCCAGCGGCAACAACCTGCGCCACGTCACCGCGCAGATCCCGCTCGGTACGTTTGCCTGCGTGACCGGCGTCTCGGGCAGCGGCAAGTCGACCCTGATCATCGAAACGCTTTATAAGGCGTTGGCCCGACAACTCCACAGGGCGCGCCTGCAGCCAAGCGAGCATGGCGCCATAGAAGGTCTCGAGTTCCTCGACAAGGTCATCGACATCGACCAGTCGCCGATCGGCCGCACACCGCGCTCCAATCCGGCCACCTACACCGGTTGTTTCACGCCGATCCGCGAGTGGTTCGCCGGCCTGCCGGAAGCCAACGCGCGCGGCTACAAACCCGGCCGGTTTTCCTTCAACGTCAAGGGCGGGCGCTGCGAGGCCTGCCAGGGCGACGGCGTCATCAAGATCGAAATGCACTTTCTGCCGGACGTCTATGTCCAGTGCGACGTCTGCAAGGGCAAGCGCTACAACCGCGAAACGCTCGAAATCGTCTTCAAGGGCAAGTCCATCGCCGACGTCCTCGACATGACGGTCGAAGAGGCGGCCGGGTTCTTCAAGGCAGTGCCGACGATCCGCGGCAAGCTCGATACCCTACAGCGCGTCGGCCTCGGCTACATCCACGTCGGTCAGGCCGCCACCACCTTGTCGGGCGGCGAGGCGCAGCGTGTCAAGCTGGCCAAGGAGCTGTCGCGCCGTGCCACCGGCCGCACGCTTTATATCCTCGACGAACCGACCACCGGCCTGCATTTCGACGACGTGCGCAAGCTGCTCGAAGTCCTGCAGGCCCTGGTCGCGCAGGGCAACACGGTGCTGGTCATCGAACACAACCTGGAAGTCATCAAGACAGCCGACTGGATTGTCGATCTCGGACCCGAGGGTGGCGACAAGGGCGGCATCATCGTCGCCGAAGGCACGCCCGAAGAGGTTGCCTCCGTCGCCGCCAGCTACACTGGCCAATACCTGGCCAGTTATCTGGGAACGCCGAAGTCGAAACGGCGGGCGTGAGGCTTCAGGTCCGGGGTCGCTCCACTACCGGCGCTGCAAGCGCAAGACTTCGCCGCGCATCGGATCGAGCAGAAGTTCTTTCCCGTCCTCTTCAATGTCGCAGCGAAAGGCGCCCGTGGTTCCTTCGAAGACACGCTCGCTGAAGATCAGTTTTAGATGATCGAGGGGCCGCGACCAGACGTTGGCATGCGGCTCGTAGGCCCAACCCCGGGGCCGGCCGATGCCACGGCCGTAGTCGCAGAAACCATCACACAGCAACTCGCCGGCCTCGGCGAAGGTCCAGGTCTCGCTTTCGTCCCAGGTCGTCACCCAGGCGCCCAAAAGGGTGGCTTCGGTGCAGGAGGCCGCCGCCGAGGGAAACGCCTTGGCGCAGAGGCAGAACAAAAGACAAAGGGCAAGAAGGGGTTTTGACACGGTCAGGCTCGCGGGCAGTGGCAGTGGCGCGAAGCTAACAAAGCCCGCCGTCGCGGCCAAGCGTCCCATCAGAACCGTAACCGGCCCTTGATCCGCATTGCCAAAGCCCACTAGAAAGTGACGGGTCGATAGACAATAAGGAGAGCCATGACACAGCCGACTACTCCGATAACAGGCGATCCGCGGCTTGATACCGCCGCGGAGGCGCAAAGCCGTGCCGCGCCGCTGCGCGATTGGCTGATGGACGCCCGCCTGCGTGGTCTTCGCGCGCCGGAGCTGTTCGGCGAGTTTTGCACGGCCCTGCGCGCGGCGGGGCTGCCGATGGCGCGCGTCACCCTGCACATGCCGCAGCTTCACCCTCTGCTCCTGGCACGCACCCTGCATTGGGACAGCGACGAGAACACGGCCATAGAAATCGATCGCGAACACGGGGTCGAGTTGACGGCCGGTTATCTCAACAGCCCGCTGCGCGTCGTTTACGAGGACGGCAAGGTCATCCGCCGCAAGCTGGAAGACCCGGACTGTCCGCTGGACTATCCGATTTTGGACGACCTGCGGTGTGAAGGTTTCAGCGACTATCTGATCGAGCCCTTGCCGTTTTCGACCCAGCGGATGAATGCGATTTCCTTTGCCAGTCGCGCACCGGGCGGTTTCAGCGATCTCGACATCGCGACGCTGCGCCGCACCTTGCCGGTCTTCGGCGCGGTCATCGAAATCCGCCACGTCTACCGCACATCGGCGCAGTTGATGGAAACCTACCTCGGCCACCGTAGCGGGCAGCGCGTACTCTCGGGCACCATCAAGCGCGGCGACGGCGAAGTGACCAACGCCGTACTCTGGTCCTGCGACCTGCGTGATTTCACCCAGCTCAGCGAGACCCGACCGCTGCCGGAGGTAATCGATAGCCTCAATGCCTATTTCGAGATCGTCGGCGATGCCATCGAAGAGCAAGAAGGCGAGATCCTCAAATTCATCGGCGATGGTGTGTTGGCGATATTTCCGATCGTCGACGATGCCCCTGAAATTGCCTGTTACCAGGCTCTCGGCGCCGCCCGGCGCACTCTGGATGAGCTGGAAAAACGAAACGCCATCTGGGCGGCCCAGAACAAACCGGCTCTGCGCTGCGGCATCGCACTGCACAGGGGCGACGTCATGTATGGCAATATCGGCACGCGGTCGCGGCTCGACTTCACCGTTATCGGTCCGGCCGTCAACCTGGTCAGCCGCATCGAACCCTTAAGCCGCGATCTCGACCCGCCCCTCGTGCTCTCCTTGGCCTTCGTCGAGTGCAGCGGATTGGAGGCACGCAGCCTTGGCACTCATGCGCTAAAGGGGATTGCCGATGCACAAGAGGTCTTTACCCTGGCAGTATGAACCGGCCAATCGACAACAAGGGCGGCCAACAACAAGGGCCAAAGCACGCATGAGCACAGCTAAGTCGCCACGTGAAAAAGTTTTGATCCTGCACGACCGACCGGAGATCTATGTCGACGGTCTGAGCGCGAGATTTCCCGACCTCCTGTTCGAGACCTGCACCCGCGCCGAAGATGTCGCCGCGACTGTCGAGGCCTTCCAACCGGTAATCTGCCTTAGCCTCAAGTGCGAGGGACTGCCAGGGCCGGCGCACAGGCCGATCATGCAGTGTTCGTCGATCCGCTGGATTCACGTCGGCGGCGCCGGGATCGAGCATCTCGGGTCCTGGGACCCGGCGCGGGTCACGCTCAGCAACTGTGCCGGCGTGCTCAGTCGATTCCAGGCCGAAACCGTGCTCGGCGCCATTCTGCTGCTCAATTTCGGCTTTCACCGCTACCTGCGCCAGCAGGAGCAGAGGATTTGGCGGAACCATTCCTGGCAAACACTCGAGGGGCAGACTCTTCTGCTGGTCGGGGTCGGCAACATCGGCAAAAGCGTCGCCGCCAAGGCCAAGGAACAGGGCATGCGGGTGCTCGGCATCCGCAACACACCGGGCGACATGCCGAACGTCGACGCGGTGCATCCCGTCACCGCCTTGCCCGATCTGTTGCCGGAAGCCGATTTCGTCAGCCTCCACGTGCCGGTCACGGAGTCGACGCGTCACATGATCGACGCGGCGGCGCTGGCACGCATGCAACCCGGCGCCTTCCTCATTAACACCGCGCGCGGTGCCGTGGTCGACGAAGCGGCCCTGATCGACGTGCTGCAGTCCGGCGCAATCGCCGGTGCCTATCTCGATGTCGTGGCCAGCGAGCCCCTGCCCTCCGACTCGCCGCTCTGGGGCCTGGACAACGTCGTCATCAGCCCGCACACCTCCGACATGGTCGCCGACTGGGAAGCCCGCTTCGCCGCCCATTTCGAAGCCCAGTTGACGCGCTGGCTGGCCGGCGACTCGCTGGAAAACGTCATTGACCCGGCGCGCGGCTATTAGGACTTAGAATCAACTCGATTAGGGATCGATATACGGCAGCTCCCCGGACGCGGATAGAGTTGGTTAGCGAGAACCAACTCTTTCAAGGACAAGCGCCCTTGAGGCGCTCAGCCTGCGTGGCGCTTGAACGCAGAACCAGGGGTCATTTCAAATGAGCCTTGGTTCAACGTCGCGAAGCGATGTGGTCGGCAATGACGCAGAGCATCTCGAACATCAGGTTGGCGACGGTGATGCAGGTGATGCCGGTTGGGTCGTAACAGGGCGACACCTCGCTGATATCGGCGCCAACGATCTGCCGGCCGCGCAGCGAGCGCAGGATCACCTGCACATCGCGCGGCAACAGGCCGCCGATTTCCGGCACCCCCGTGCCCGGCAGGTAGGCCGGGTCGAGACCGTCGATATCGAGGGAAATGTAGACCGGCCCCTCGCCCAACACCTGGCCGATGCGCTCGATGACGGCCGCGCGTCCGAGATCCTCGTATTCGTCCATGGTGATGATCTCGAAGCCGACGTCATAGCCGTACTGGATATCGTCGGCGCTGAAGCGGCTACCACGCAGGCCGACCTGCACGACCCGTTCGGCATCGATCAGGCCTTCCTCGACGCCGCGCCGCATGAAGGTGGCGTGGTTGATCTTGTCGTCGCAGAGAGTATCGAGAGTATCGGCATGAGCGTCGAAATGCAGGATTCCGACCTTCTCTTCCGCCGCCAGGGCGCGAATGATCGGCAGCGGGATCGTATGGTCGCCGCCGATGGCAATCGGCGTGATCGCCGCCGCCTTCATCTCTGCAAAAAAGGCCTGGATCATATCGATCGATTTGTCCTTGCTCATGGGATTGACCGGCGCGTCGCCGAGATCGGCGACGTTGCAGATCTCGAAGGGACGAATTCCACTGACCGGGTGCACGCGGCTAATTATGCGCGAGGCCTCGCGCACTCCAGCCGGCCCGTGCCGGGCGCCGGTGCGATAGTTCAGGCCGAGATCGAAGGGCACGCCGACCAGGCCGATGTCGACCTCTTCGGCGATCTCGTGCGGCCTCGTCCGCATGAAGGTCGCGACTCCCGCGAAACGCGGCGTCACCGCGGGATCGACAGGTTGGAATTTCGAGGCGTTCGACATATCGGTTTTCTCCGTTCCCTAGACTGTGCGTGATGCCAGGCCGCCCTCCACAAACTTGGGCACACGCCTTGCCTTCAACTATTCTAAGCCAAGAGATAACAGTCTGCGAGAAGCAGGACAGGTCCAGTTTCGTACAGCGACTGCGCATTACTTCTTCAGTCGTCTCTCCATCATGCTTTTCGGTTCGTCGGTTTCGTAGGCCGCACCGAAATGCGCGATGCCTTCATCGATGGCATCGGCAAGCGCCATGCTTTCCCATTTCGCCATAAGCGCTTTCTGAGAACGGGTGGCCAAGGGACCGCTTTTCAGAATGTGGTCCAACCAGGTCTCGATCTCGCGGTCCAAATCGCCGGGCGACGCGAGTTTTTGCAGCAGACCCATTTGCCAGGCTTCCGACGCCGAGAAATTCGCGCCGGTCAGCAACATCTCGCGGGTTTTTCCCCAACCGATCAAAAGCGGGAGCAGGGCGGCCTCGATGACCGAAGGTATGCCGACTTTAACTTCCGGCATGCCGACGACCAGTCTGTCGTCTCCGGCACGAAAATCGCACGCCGCGGCGATTTCGAGCCCGGCGCCGAAACAGTAGCCGTGCAGGCGCCCGATCACCGGAACCGGAAAGCTGCGAATGCGATCGATCGTCTTGTGCAAGCTGGTGATGAAGGCCCGGGCGCTTTGCGGGTCCAATGTTTGCATGACCGTGATGTCGGCCCCGGCGGTGAACCCCTTCTCCCCGGCCCCTCCCAAAACCACGGCGCGGAGTTGGGCATCCAATGCCAAATCGTCGAAGGCGCGCTTTAGATCCTCGATCACCGCCGGAGAAACCGCGTTGGCCTTGGCCTGGTTGTCGATCATCACGAACGCCACGCGACCATGCGGACGATTCTCGATCTTCAAATCGACCTTTTCGTAACCTTCCCCGGTTGCTTCAGCCATTGTCCTCTCCAGTCATCCGCACCCAAGGGCGCCACGCCAAGCGCATTATCCACGGATTCGATGCTTTGACGTGGCCAACCTTGAAAGCCGAAGTTTGAGTTGGTGCCTCAGTACTCCGCATAAATCTCGACAACATTGTCTTCAGGATCACGGAAGAAAAGCGTGCGGTGCCGCCAGGCCGGCAGATCTGTGGGTTCGCGTGCGATTGGGACACCTTTCGCAATCAACTCGGCATGGCAGGTGTCGACCGCGGGCGGAGGCACTCGAAAGGCGAGTTGGACCGTGGCCGAACCTGGTGCTGCCGGGCCATCGTCTCCCGCAGGCGAGGGGCCTCTTGGGCGCAGCGTGAGCAGTGTAGCGCCCACCCTGAAGCTCACCCAGGTGTCGGAGTCGAACTCGAGGGGAAAGCCCATCACGTCTTCATAGAAGATACGCGTTTCTTTCATGTTCGCGCAGAGCAGGACGATGTAGTCGACGTTGCGGATTTCCTTGAGGCTCATGGTGTGCTCCTGCTGTTTCCTTTGCGTCACTACGAGACGCCGTGAAGCGTACCCCGTCAATAGGGGCACTCTGGGCGCTGTTTTCCTCCAGAAATTGGGACGGGACTATTTTCTCTCAACCCGCCTGCCCACTATGCGAGCTGCCGCGTCGATGATTTTGGTCGCATTCTCATCGGCCGTCACGGTCGAGGTATCGAGCTCAATGTGGTCGTCGCAGATCGGCTGCAAGAGCTCATTATCCCGGCGGAGTTGGCGAAGGTGTTTGGCATCCGTAAGGCTGTGGCGCCGGATCCGGGATTCACTATGCAATCGCCGACTGTTTTCCTCCATCGCGCAGTGCAATGTGACGCATAGGAAAGGGGCGGAACGGCGGATTGCCAAGTCCATGATGCTTTCGAACCGTGCCACATCTTCCTCGAACAGGACCGTGGTCAGAACGAAACTCTCAGATGGCGCAGCCGCAACAATCGCTTCAAAAACCAGTGCGCGGGTTTGCCGAACTACCTTGCCACAGGCCGGCGTGCCAAAACCTGCGACGCTCAGACCCGGTCCACAAATGACATGATTGGGAAGGAAGCGCGCATCGAGCTGCTGCGCGGCGATCCGGCCGATCGTGTATTTGCCAACGCCGGGCCAACCGTTGATATGTACGATGATGCCGCTCATCATTTATCGCCGTTCTTCATTTCCAAGGTTTGGCGGCCAAGAGGTCACGAAAGAAGTCGGAATCTTCGTCTGGGTCTGTCGAGTGTAGAAAGCCATCGGGATGGGAAGTGGCGTGGTGACTCTGAATCGCATCGTTCAAATCAATGGTCTGGGCTGGACCAGACGCCGTCACTTGGCGAATGCTGGTCCCCAAATCTCAGGTTATCAAGTGCCGATCTGTGGCGATAGTCTTGGAGGGAATCGTGATACGCGAAGGAACAACGATCCTGCTTGTCGCAGCTGAAAATTCGTAGGATAGAAAGGCTAGGCTCGAAGTTATTCGTGGCTCCCGGGCTGTCAGCCTATTCTCGCGACCGAAGGAACCTCATGAGCGTGAACGAGTCTTCCCCCGTCCATGTCGTCGGCGGCGGTCTCGCCGGCAGCGAGGCGGCCTGGCAATTGGCAAGGGCCGGAGTGCCGGTGGTGCGGCACGAAATGCGGCCGCAGCGCGGCACCGACGCCCATGCCGGCGATGGCTTGGCCGAGCTGGTCTGCTCCAACTCCTTCCGCTCCGACGATTGGCAGAGCAGCGCCATTGGCCTGCTGCACGAAGAGATGCGCCGCCTGGGCTCGCTCATTCTCGCCGCCGGCGACCGGCACCGCCTGCCGGCCGGCGGAGCCCTGGCGGTCGACCGCGAGGGCTTTTCCGCCGAGGTGACGGCGCGCCTTGAGGCCGAACCGCTGGTCAGCCTCGAACGCGGCGAAGTCGCCGGCCTGCCGCCGGAAGACTGGGACTCGGTCATACTCGCCACCGGACCGCTGACGTCACCGGCCCTGGCCGCGGCCATTGCCGAGGTGACCGGCGAGGATTACCTGGCCTTTTTCGATGCCATTGCCCCGATCGTCTACAAGGAGAGCATCAACTTCGAGCGCGCCTGGTACCAATCACGCTACGACAAGGGCGACGGCGCCGACTACATCAACTGCCCGCTCGACGCGGCGCAATACGGGGCTCTGATCGACGCCTTGCTGGCCGGAGACAAAACCGTTTTTAAGGAGTGGGAAGCCGACACGCCCTATTTCGAGGGCTGCCTGCCAATCGAAGTCATGGCTGAACGCGGCCGCGATACGCTGCGCTATGGTCCGATGAAACCGGTTGGCCTGACCGACCCGGCGACGGGAAGACGCCCGCACGCCGTGGTCCAGTTGCGCCAGGACAATGCACTGGGCACGCTCTACAACCTCGTCGGCTTCCAGACCAAGCTGAAGTACGGCGAACAGAAAAACGCCCTGCGCCTGATCCCCGGTTTGGAAAAGGCAGAATTCGCCCGCCTTGGCGGTCTGCACCGCAACACCTTCATCAATTCGCCACGCCTGCTCGACCCGCGGCTGCGTCTCAAGGCGCGGCCCCGCCTCCGCTTCGCCGGGCAGATCACTGGCGTCGAGGGCTATATCGAGTCCGCCGCCATGGGTCTTTTGGCGGGGCGCTTCGCCGCCGCCGACCGGCTTGGTCTGGACACGTCACTGCCACCGGCGACGACCGCGCATGGCGCGCTTTTGTCGCACATCACCGGTGGCGCCGCGGCCGAGAGCTTTCAGCCGATGAACGCCAATTTCGGCCTGTTTCCGCCTCTACCCGACACGGGCAAGCGTTTGAAAAAGGCCGAGCGCAAACCGGCCTACGCGCAAAGGGCACTGCGCGATCTGCAGGGATGGCTCGACGGCATGGAAACCGTCGCCGCTTGAGGTCTATGATGGCCGCTCTCCAGGTGGTCGATAGGGAACTCAGAGACATGAGCCTGCTGGCAAGACTGAGCGAGACCCTCCAAACGCAAACACAACGGCTGCGCAACCGTCCCTTCCTCGAAGCCAGCATGGCCGCCTCGGCCCTGGTCGCGACGGCCGATGGCGTGGTTACCTTTTCCGAGCGCAGCGCCCTCGACGCGGTACTGACCAACATCGACGCCCTCAAGGTCTTCGACGTGCATCTGGCGGTGAATACCTTCAATGACTTCGTCGAGGCCATCGAAGCCGATAGCGCCAGCGGGCAGGCCAAGGCCATGGACGCCATCGGCCGCCTACGCGACGATCCGGAGTCGGCCGCCCTGATGATCAGGATCGGCTGCGCCGTCAGCCGCGCCGACGGTGACTTCTCGGCTGCGGAAAAGGCCTGCATCCGTGCCATGGCCGCCGAATTGGATGTCGAGGCGCCGGAACTCGATATGTGATCCGACGCGGCGCTATATGCGCCCTAACAAATAGCGCCAGCCCAAGCGCCAGATGCGCCCCGGCGTGGGCCGTTGCAGGTGAGAATGAAAGGGCGCGTATGCGACCCGCTCAAGCCGCTTCAGTTCTTCCTCGGCAATGGAGAGCAGCAGTAGGATCGGCAGGACTCGACGCGGCAGATGCCGCCCCGAGGCGCGTGCCGCCGCCAAGTGCTCGCGCGCCCTAGCCGCCAGCTCCGCCGTGACGGTGGCCAATTCCGGTCCGGGCTTGAGCTCGAACAGCGCCTGCCTGTCGAGACCGGCGCGATCGGCCATTTGGCGTGGCAAGTAAAGGCGCTTTTGCTGCGCGTGAAAAGGGACGGCGCGGATGAGACCGGTTAACGCCCAGGCGATACCCAGATGTCTTGCCGTAGCCGGATCCCGCGGCGCGGCGACGGTTTCGAATGCCAAGGAGAACAGGCTTGCCGAGGTCGCCTCGGCATAGGCCTCGAGCGCTTCGAGACTGTC
>JAJFGM010000185.1 GCA_021776145.1 Kiloniellaceae bacterium
CCGGCCTCCCGGTTCACTGGTCTACACGCAGATGCTCAATCGGCGCGGCGGCATTGAATGCGATCTGACCGTTGCCCGCCTGAGCGAGGATCGTTTCTACATCGTTACCGGCACCGGCTTCGCCACCCACGATTTCGTCCACATCCAGCGCGCGATACCCAAGGACGCGCAAGCTGAACTGATCGACGTCACATCGGCCTACGCAACCCTGTCCCTGATGGGGCCGAAATCGCGCGACCTGCTGTCGGAAGTCTGCGCGGCTGATCTGTCCAACGCGACTTTTCCCTTTGCCAGTTGGCGCGACATCACGATCGGCGGCGCGCCGCTGCGGGCTTTGCGCCTTACCTACGTCGGCGAGCTCGGCTGGGAACTGCACGTTCCAACCGAACACGCCCAGGCGGTCTATCGACGCCTGATCGAGGCCGGGCGAAGCGTGGGCTTGGCGAATGCCGGCTATCGCGCAATCGAATCCCTGCGTTTGGAAAAGGGTTACCGGGCCTGGGGCAGCGATATCAATCCGGACCATACGCCGCTGGAAGCTGGCATGGGCTGGGCCGTGAAGCTGCGCGGCAACGTGCCCTTCCTCGGCCGCGAAGCCCTCACCGAGCAAAAGAATGGCAAGCTCCGCAAGCGTTTCGCCTGTTTCACCATCGATGATCCGGAGGTCATCCTGCTGGGGCGCGAGACGCTCTACCGCAACGGCGAGCGCGTCGGCTGGCTGAGCTCTGCCGGCTGGGGATACACGGTACAAAAGAACATCGGGTACGGCTACGTCCGCAATGCCGATGGCGTCGATCGCGACTACTTGCAAGCCGGTGACTATGCATTGGAAGTAGCGAGCGATCTGGTGCCCTGCCAGTTTCAGATGGAGCCGCTCTACGACCCGAAAATGTTTCGTGTGAAGGCCTGAATTCATGACCGACACACGACACGCCGAGATCGTAATCATTGGCGGCGGCATCATCGGCTGCGCCATTGCCTATCACCTGACCCGCATGGGTCGGCGCGATGTCGTTGTGTTGGAAAAATCGGGCCTTACCCATGGCGCGACCTGGCATGCCGCCGGACTGGTCGGAC
The DNA here is from genome assembly GCA_021776145.1 of Kiloniellaceae bacterium. GTDB lineage: Bacteria > Pseudomonadota > Alphaproteobacteria > Kiloniellales > Kiloniellaceae > JAJFGM01. The sequence goes on from JAJFGM010000185.1 coordinate 1,078, forward strand.
AGTTGCGCTCGTCGCGCAACACAACCCGCATGCTGCAGCGCAGTGTCGCGCTCTACGACCGCTTGGAGGCCGAAACCGGACAGGCCATCGACTGGAAGAAAGTCGGTTCGCTGCGCCTTGCCTGTTCGCGGGAGCGGCTGCTTGAACTCAAGCGATCGGCGACCATGGCCAAGTCCTTCGGCCTGGAAATGGAGCTCATTTCGCCGGCCGAGGCGCAAAAGCTCTTTCCCATCATGAGCACCGACGAGGTCCTCGCCGCCGCCTATATTCCAAGCGACGGCTATATCGATCCCGCCAGCGTCACCCAGGCCCTGGCCAAGGGCGCGCGCGACGGCGGCGCGACCATCCTGCAGGGCCAAAGGGTCGAGGGATTCGACATCGACAACCGCCGCGTCAAGCGGGTCCACACGCAGGACGCCAGCTACGCCTGCGAGACCATCGTCAACGCCGCCGGAATGTGGGGCCGCGAAATCGGCCGCATGATGGGGGTGGCGGTCCCCGTTCTGGCCCTTGAACACCAGTATCTGATCACCGAACCCATTCCCGATATGCCCAAGGACATGCCGACGCTGCGTGATCCTGACAAGCGTGTCTATTACAAGCCCGAGGTGCGCGGTCTGGTCGTTGGCGGATACGAGGACGACACCTTGCCGTTCGGTGATGCCGGTGTTCCCCGGGACTTTGGGCGCGAGTTGCTGGCCGGCAACTTCGATCGTTTCGAACCGCTTGCCGCCCTGGCCGCCGAGCGCACCCCCGTGGTCAACGAAGTCGGGGTGCGCGAACTGATCAACGGACCGATACCCTATTCGGCGGACGGCGATTTCGTCATGGGCAAGGCGCCGGAGCTCGACAACTGTTTCGTCGCCGCCGGCTTCCTCTATGGCATCGCCGCCGGCGGCGGAGCCGGCCAGATGATGGCGGAGTGGATCACCGAGGGCGAACCGAGCCTCGACCTCTGGCCGCTCGATATTCGCCGGTTCGCGCCACATCACAACACCCGCGCCTTCATGTACCCGCGCGCCGTCGAGCATTATGGCCGCCACTACAAGCTACAGGCGCCCGGTGGCGAGAGCGGCGTCGCGCGTGGCCTCCGTCGCTCACCCCTGCACGGCATTCTGCGGTCGAAATCGGCCGTCTTCGGATCCAAGGCGGGCTGGGAGCGGCCGAACTGGTTCGCGCCACCAGGCACGGACGCGGTCGAGAAGCCGTCCTACGAGCGGCCGAACTGGTTCGATGCCGTTGCCGAAGAACATCGCGTCGTGCGCGGGGGGGTGGCACTGATCGACCAGACCTCTTTCGCCAAGTTCGAACTCAGCGGTCCCAACGCCCTGGAGAGCTTGCAGTACCTCGCGGTGTCGCAGATGGATCGACCGCCGGGAAGTGTCATCTACACGCAACTTTGCAACGCGCGCGGCGGCATCGAGGCCGATCTGACGATCTGCCGCCTGGCCGAACAACGCTTTTATATCGTCACCGGGTCCGCCTTCGGGCTGCACGACAGCCACTGGATCCAGCGCCACATCCCAGATCTGCAAACCGCCCGCTTGTCGGAAGTCACTTCGGCCTATGCGGTCATAAATCTCTGCGGTCCTTTGGCCCGCGAGGTTCTGCGGGCCGTCAGCGACGACGACGTCTCGAATGCCGCTTTCCCCTTCGCGACTTGTCGCCATATCACGGTCGGGTCGGCGCCGGTTCTGGCCCTGCGCATCGGTTACGTCGGCGAGCTCGGGTGGGAACTGCATGTGCCCAGCGAATTCGCGGCCTATCTTTACGAGGCGCTGGCGGCAGCCGGCGCGGCGCATGGCATCCGCGACGTCGGTTACCGCGCCATCGACACTCTGCGCATGGAAAAGGGCTACCTCTACTGGAGCGCCGACATTACGCCCGACTACAACCCCTACGAAGCCGGCCTGGGCGGGCGTGTCGTGCTGAACAAAGGCGAATTTCTGGGGCGCGGTGCCCTACAACGCGTCAAGACCGAGGGCCCGCGGCGGCGTCTTTGTACGTTCAGTCTGGAGCGCCCGGTTGCGGTCTATGGTGGCGAGGCCATCCTGCGCGACGGTCATGTCCTCGGAGTCACTTGTTCGGCCAACTTCGGACATAGTGTCGGCAAGCCGATAGCCTTTGGCTATCTCGCCAGCGAAGATATTACCGGTGACGATTACCAAATCGAGAGTTTCGGAGAGGCCGTACCTGCGCGGCGCCACGAGCAAGCGCTTTACGACCCCGACATGTCTCGCTTGAAGGCGTAGGAAGCACGCAAGGACCGAAAGGGCGGTTCGAGAACATAAGGGCCTGTTGAGATTCAGGTTACGGCCTCGGTTCGAGCCAAATTGGCCCGCAGTGCGGAGCGAGAAGGAAGGACATGCAGAGCATATTCGACGCCGAGCGACGCGGCTGCGGGCCAATTGGGCCGAACCCCTTCGGGGCG
>JAJFGM010000186.1 GCA_021776145.1 Kiloniellaceae bacterium
GTGGTTTAAGTATCTCTTGCTAGGGCTGGTTTGCCTATTGCCCTCCGCCCTGCAGGCCGCCGAATACCGCTTGCTGCGGCTAACGGACCGCCCGGTCAAGTGGGGCGCCCCCTCTCTGGGCTCCGGCGCCACGATCACCTATACCTTCGTGCGTGACCAGATGGCCTTCCCGCATGCGAGGAACTGCCAAAGCCTGCAACCTCTATCCGTGCTATCCGCCGCCTCCGGTATCGCCGAAGCGCAGATCGCAGACACTTTCCGCGCCGCCTTCGACCTTTGGGAAGAAGCGGCCAATCTGCGCTTTGTCTATACGCCCGACTTGAGCACGGCCGACATACTGCTCGGCGCGCAAAGCGAACCCGGCGGTATCGCCTACGTCAATGTGTGGGAGGACAGGGAAGCGTCCACCGGCAATTCCAATTCCCTCACCCGAGCGCTGGTCTGTCTGAATCCGGACGAGCAGTGGCATACCGGCCTCGACGACGACCTGGAGACCTTCAACCTTCAGCGGGTCGCGGCGCATGAGATCGGCCACGCGATCGGCCTCGACCATCCGGGGCCAAGCGGCCAGCTCATGGGATTTCGCTACGTAGAAAGCCCAACCGAACTGGAACCGGGCGACGTGCGCGGCGCCGTCACGCTGTACGGTCGGCCTGCGCAAACGGCAGACGTCCAGTTGCAGCCGGCCGCAAAGCTCTTCGCCATGAAATGACGGCCGCGCCGGCTCAACGCCAGACGGGGTCCGCGGTTTCATACTCGACGCGTGCTGAAAAAATGAGTGCCGGCGTCACAAATGACGCCGGCACCCGGATTTTCAACATGGTCGCCCCGATTAGTCCTGGAGAATGGTCCAGGCCGAATCGTTGTTTTCGAACTTCGGCAGGGCTTCCACGTCTTGCTTCGACATGGCAGCAGCGAACTTGCCGTCCGGTGTGCGCTGCAATTCTGAAATGTCCAGGGCAACGCGGTGTTCGCCCATGCCGAGGAAACCGCCGACCTCGACCAGAACCTTTTCCACCGTGTCGTTGGCGCCGATCAGCAGATCGTCAATTTCTCCGACCGTCTCACCCTCGCCGTCGATGACATCCCGGCCGATCAGATCCTCGGCGCTGTATCCACCCGCGATCACGCCGTTGAACTCCTTGTCTTGCTGACTGTAGGAGCCGTAACGATCCGCGTTTCCTTGCTGCGTGGCGCTGTCAACCGCGCCGCTGGTGACCTCGTCGGTGGCTTCGAGCTTGTCGGTCGAGCGCTCTACGGCCGTTCCGGCGGTCGCCGGATCCGTTGATTTCATGATCTCGGCGTCGGTCGCACCGGCGGTGGTGTCCATGTTTCCTTTCTGGGTGGCGCTGCCAACCGCGCCGTTGGTGACCTCGTCGGTGGCCTCAAGCTTGTCGGTCGAGCGCTCTATGGCCGTTCCGGCGGTCGCCGGATCCGTTGATTTCATGATTTCGGCGTCGGTCGCACCAGCGGCGGTGTCCATTTGCTGGGTCTGCGCCTGGTTGCCATCGACTTTCAATTCGCCGGCCCACGCGGTGCCGGACAGCAACAGCGCGGCGCCGGAGACGGCCATAAGCAGGTTCTTTTTCATAACAGTTCGCCTTTTCATCTTTGTGATTTCCTCATGTGCACTGGCGTGCAGCGATGCGATTAAAACGCCTGATGTCGGCGTTCGTTCCCGCACCGCAGCAATCGTCATGAAATGGTCACATTCTGGAATGGGTCACATTCTCGCGGCCCGTCGTGACCTGCCGGCAACAACAGAGCGGCCGTCGAGACACCGCGACACGCCCGCTTTGAGTGCCGTGACGCGGTTCGCTCAGCCCCGCGCGTTCACGCGGCAATCGAGATTTGGTGATTTGTTGCGTCGCTCGAATGGCACGAGAAGGATCGTGCTGGGGTGAACAGGTCCGCGTCGTATCGGCTCAGCGGTAAAAAATGTGCGTGCCGATTTGGCCGACACGTTGCCGCGTCACGGCCCAGTTTGGGAAGACAGACGGGGTGTGGAAGAACAAGGCGCCCTCTGTCGGGTCGACGTGACGCGCAGCCTTAGCCTGGCGGGCGATATCCACAGACTTGCGCCACGCCTCGGGATTCTTCGGCGTGTCGCTCTTGCCGTCGCACCACCACGAAAACTGACATGCGCCTGGCGGCGATTCCGCCCCCTCATAGACCACTTCGCAGATCGTATCGGGGTACTGCGCATGGGCGACTCGATTCAGCGTCACATGCGCGATCGCCAATTGAGCTTCCCGCGGTTCCGAGCGCCCCTCCCAATAAACGTTGAGCGCCAAACACTGCAGCTGTTCCAGGTGTGCAGAGACCGCTGTTCGCGCATCGGCTGAAACCAAAACCACCGCCAAACCGACACCCATAGCCATCGTTGCGATGCGCTTCATGACATCCTCTCTCGCCTGGTACCAAGCAATCCTTCGCCACATTGGCCTGTGGCTGACAACACAGTTATCGCGGTATTGTTCCCTCCTTTCGCCGGCAGCGTCGGTTTCTAGGGCATTGGCCGCCCTCCACAGCACGCTGGCCAGAGCGGCGGGCGCCACTGAGCCTCTTGCGGCAAAGCAACAACCGCGCGCTACTGGAGTTTTGATTCCGGTCTCCGAAACACCCCACGGAAACTTTAGCCGAGGAAGGGCCCGCGCCGACAGTCGCGCGCCGTGTAATCGGCATCGACGCCTCGGCTACGCCGGAACAAACCCACGCGCAGATTCTGCGCATCGCCCAGGCGACCGCCGATAAAGTGCACCCCGGCCAGGCGATCGCGCCCGAGGACGTGGTCCGCAAGACCGCCTACGCCTAGGGCCTGTTGAGATTCAGGTTACGGCCTCGGTTCGAGCCAAATTGGCCCGCAGTGCGGAGCGAGAAGGAAGGACATGCAGAGCATATTCGACGCCGAGCGACGCGGCTGCGGGCCAATTGGGCCGAACCCCTTCGGGGCG
>JAJFGM010000187.1 GCA_021776145.1 Kiloniellaceae bacterium
AGGCCAGGCGCTCGGGTCCCTGCCGGGCAGCGACGAAGAGCATCAGGGCATCATCAATGTGACCCGCACGCCCGATGGCCGCCTCGGCTTCGCGGCCTATGGGGACGGCGACAAGATGGCCGTTCTCGACCTGCGCACGCAGGAAAAGCTTGCGACCATCGAACTCGGCGATACACCGTGGCGCGCTTACACGACGGCCGACGGTCGTTACATGATCGTGCCGAACAACGGCGACGAGACCGTTTCGGTGATCTCCACGACGGCCCCCTACAACGAGGTCGCGCGTCTCGCTGGCGCCGCCGACATGACGGGTGTCAACACCGGCTGGTTCGAGACCACCGCCTTTGTCGTCAGCCGCGGCGACGACAAGCTTGTCATGCTCGATCTGACGACCATGCAAAACGTCGGTGAGATCGACTTCGCGGGCGGCATGCCCGAGACCGGCGTGACCAGCCCCGACGGCTCGAAGCTTTATGTCGCGCTCAGCGGCAGCAACGAGGTCGCCGTCATCGATACCCGGCAGCGCCGCCTGCTGACCAAGATCGGCGGCGTCGGAGAGGAGCCCTGGGGTGTGCATATGGTTGGCTCGATCAACTACTGCCACTAGGGCTCTCGCGCTCGCATCCGCTGTCTGTCTCCAGTCGGCCGTCGCGCCGGCTGGAGACGACATCGCTCGCCTGGCGGAAAGCACGGCGGCGTTGGCGCGGGGGCCGATCCCCTCGGAGGCCAGTTTGCGCGCGCTTTGTGACGGCGATCTGCTTTGTGCCGCACACAGGCTGGTCGAGGTGTTGGGGCCGCGGGCCCGGCTGGAGGCGGTCCGCCATCCCGACAGCGACAGCATCCGCGGTGTGAAGACACAGCCGTCGGTGTTACGGTCCGAACCGCTGGGCGAAGACCTCTTCCTCATCGAATTGGCGCGATTCGGGCGCAAGGCGGTGGCGGAGGTGCAGGCCGGGTTGGCCGCGGCCGAGGGCCGCTCGACACTGCGTTTGGATCTGCGCCGCAATGGCGGCGGCGATCTCGACGGAATGTTGCGCGTCGCCGCGCTTTTCACCGGGCCGGTGGACGGCGCCGTGGAGCTTGCGGGCCACTGGCGGGTGCGCCGGCTTGCGATCCCCGACAGCGCCCGCCCGCCGTGGCCGGGACGGCTCGAGGTGGTGGTCGGGCCCGAGACGGCGAGCAGCGCCGAGTTCCTGGCGGCGTTGCTGCGTGTGCACGCCGGCGCCCGCCTCCTCGGTGGTCGCAGCTACGGCAAGGATTACCTGTTGCGGGTCGTGCCGGTGACCCACGACTGGCGGCTGCTGGTGCCGTCAGAAGACGTGACCGTGCCGGGCAGCGAGATCGCCGGCGGCCTGTGGCCCGATGCCCCCTATCGCGGGGACGGGGCGGCGGCCGCGGTTGAATGATCCGGCCTTGGTGCCGGCTGAAACAAGAATGAGTCGAAACAAGAACGAACTGATCTCTTGATGGGGCAAAAAATGCAAAGTGTTGGAAAAATACCGGCGACCGTGATTACCGGGTTTCTCGGGGCCGGCAAGACCACTGTTATCCGCAACCTGTTGCAAAATGCCAATGGGCGGCGCATCGCGCTGATCATCAACGAATTCGGCGATGTCGGCGTCGACGGCGAATTGCTCAAGGGCTGCGGCGAAGAGCTGTGCCGCGATGAGGACATCGTGGAGCTGGCCAACGGTTGCATCTGCTGCACCGTCGCCGACGAGTTCATCCCGACCATGAACAAACTTCTCGAACGCGACGAGTTGCCCGATCACATCGTCATCGAGACCTCCGGCTTGGCCTTGCCGCAGCCCCTGGTGCGGGCCTTCAATTGGCCGGAAATCCGCGCTCGGGTCACCGTCGATGGCGTCGTCACGGTGGTTGACAGCGCGGCGGTGGCGGCCGGTCACTTCGCCGCCGACGAGGCTGCCGTCCAGGCCCAGCGCGAGGCCGACGAGGAACTCGATCACGACACGCCTCTGGAAGAACTCTTCGAGGATCAATTGGCCTGTGCCGATATGATTCTTTTGAACAAGACCGACCTGCTGGATGGCGCCGTCGTCGACGGGATCGAACGCGATCTCAAGGGCGAGGTGCGCGGTGGCGTGCATTTCGTGCGCACCCGCAATGGCGAGATCGACAGCGCGGTGCTGCTCGGCCTTGGTGCCGGCGCCGAGGACGACATGGAGACGCGCCGCTCGCATCACGAGATCTACCATGCCGACGAAGAGCACGACCATGACGACTTCGAAAGCTTCGTTGTCGAGCTTGGCGAGCTGCCCGACCGCGACGCGCTGCTGGCCCGCATCGGTGCGGTAATCGCCGCCCACGGCATCTTGCGCGTCAAGGGTTTCGTCGCCCTGCAGGGCAAGGCCATGCGCTTCGTCGTGCAAGCCGTGGGTCCGCGCGTCAACGGCTACTTCGACCGGCCTTGGGGCAAGGAGGAAACCCGCCGCTCGGCACTGGTGGTGATCGGCGAGACCGGCCTCGACGAGGCCGCCATCCGCCTAGCCCTGACCCAGTAGCCGCGCCGCCATGCATCTTCTGGCGGTCCAGGCGGGCACGATCGACGACGGTTCTCAGGCCGTCGATCTTGGCCAGGAACCGGGTGACATCGTCGTCATCTCCGCCGCCGATTCCGAACTCGCCGCTCTGGCGCGGGCCCAGGACGGGCTGCCGCAGGATGCGCCGAGCCTGCGCCTCGCCAACTTCATGCAGCTCGGCCACAACATGTCGGTCGACCACTACGTCGAACAGACGGCGCGCCACGCCGGCCTGATCGTGGTACGCCTGCTCGGCGGCGCCTCCTATTGGAGCTACGGGCTCGAACAGTTGCGCCTGGCGGCCCACGATCATGGCATCAAGCTGGCCGTGCTGCCCGGCGACGCGCAGCCCGATGCCGAACTGCTGGTCCATTCGAATCTGCCGGAAGCCGAGATGCGGCAGCTCTGGCACTACCTGATCGAGGGCGGGCCGGACAACGCCGGAAACTTCCTGCGCTACTGCGCCCACATCCTGCGCGGCGACGAGGCGCCGCCGGCGTCGCTGCAGTTGCTCAAGGCCGGGCTCTATTGGCCGGGGGTCGTCACCCCGGGGCTCGAGGCGGTGCGTCGGGAATGGCAAGCCGGCGCCACGGTCGCGGCCGTCGTGTTTTACCGGTCCTTGATCGAGGGCGGCTATCTGGAGCCGGTCGATGCCTTGATTGCCGAACTCCAACGCGCCGGGCTCAATCCCCTGCCGATCTTCGTCTCCAGCCTGAAGGACGAGGTCTCGGCGGCGACCGTGGTGGAACTCTTCCAACGGGCGCCGCCGCGCGTGGTGCTGAACGCCACCGGGTTTGCCGTTTCGACACCTGGCGGGACAAATGGGGGCGGCGTAAGCGGGGGAGGCGCGGTCAACCCGCTGGCGGCGCCGGGCCGGCCGATCCTGCAGGTGGTTTTTGCCGGCTCCTCGCGCCAGGCCTGGGTGGACAATCCCCAGGGGCTTTCTTCGCGTGACCTGGCGATGAACGTCGTGCTGCCCGAACTCGACGGGCGTATCCTGACCCGCGCGCTGTCGTTCAAATCCGGCAGCGAACGCCACGCCGCCACCCAGTGCTCGGTCGTGACCTACAAGGCCGAG
>JAJFGM010000188.1 GCA_021776145.1 Kiloniellaceae bacterium
CCATCAGGTCATCGATGCCGCGCTGCACGATCTCGCCCTGCCAAACGATGGAGGTGTCCCAGTCCGCGAAAAGCAGGTGGTAGTGCACACTCAGATCATCATAGAACCGCGCGACGTCCGACATGTAATTCCCTCGCTACCTCGCCACGACAGGCCGAATCAGGGTGCCCATCCTCACGCGGTCAAGCGTATCGCAGCGCCTGCCCGATGCCCATACGCCGCGCCTTATCGAGCATCGCGGCGCCCAGGGCGATGTCGGACAGCGACAGACCGCGATGCCAAAAAAGGATGTTCTCGTCGTCACTGGTACGGCCTTCCTTTTGCCCGACGACGATTTGGCAGAGTTCCGCATGCAGGCTGTCGGCCGAGAGCTTGCCGGCCTCGACGTGCGCCCTCAGGCTGCCGAAGGGGCCGCCTTTGCATTGCCCCCAATCGTCGACGACCATCTTGTCCATGACATCGGTCAGGCTGAGTTCGACCGCCGACATGGTGCCGTAGGGCACGACCAGGGCCCCGGGCTTGACCCAGCCCGTCTTGAAATGCGGCTGCGGAGCCGGCAGGCGCGAAGCCTCGACCAGTATATCGGCGCCCTCCAGGCAGCTTTGCCAGTCCGCGACCGCTTTGACTTCGCGGCCAAGGTCCTCGGACAGCCGCTGTGCAAAGGGCTCGCGGCTCTCCGGCCGCCGTGAGTGGACGCGGATCTCCTCGAGGTCGAAAAGGTGGGCGATCAATCGCACGTTCCAGTAGGAACTGCCACGCGCGCCGATGTTTCCCAAACAGGCGGAATTCCGGCGAGCCAGGTACTTGGCGCCCAGGGCCGTCATCGCACCGGTCCGCATTTCGGTAATGGCGGTCGCGTCGAGCAGGGCGCGCGGCATGCCGGTGCGTGGATCGAAGAGGTTAAGGAGGGCCATTTCAGAAGGCAGGCCCTGTTTGTAGTTGTCGACGTAGTCGCCGACGATCTTGAAACCAGCAACGTCGCCGATCGGGCTGCCCTCGCGCGCCGCGATATAGCCGCGCAGCACGTTGAAGTGGCCGTTGAAGGCGGGATCGGGTTGCAGATGCACACGCGGCTCGATCACTGCTTGACCCTGCCCCTGGGCGCGCAATCCTTCCTCCACCGCATCGAGAATTTCGCCGTCGGTCATCTGCAGGGCTTCGATGTCGGGTCCGGAGAGGTAAGTGAAATTGATGTCAGGCATGTCTTCTTATTCCATAAGTCTGTCGAGGGTGGCGCGGAAAGCCGCGGCAATGGTGTCTTCCTCGGCATGCCTGCCATCGCGTACCCGCCAAGTCCCGCCGACCATGACATCGCTCACAGGGTTTACGTTGCCCGCGAAGACAAGGGCATCGAGCAGAAGGTCGTCACGCTTGCCAAAGAGCGTCGCGGCCTTGGGGTCGAGCACCAGAAGATCGGCGCGCGCGCCCGGCCGCAACGCCCCGATGGAACGGCCGAGCGCCCGCGCGCCGCCGTCCAGCGCGGCCTTGAAAAGGCCGGCACCGACCGACTTGCCGGATCCATCGGCCAAAAGATTCCGGCCACGCCGCAGCAGCCTTTGGCCGTACTCCAACCAACGCAACTCCTCGATAGGGCTGACCGATATATGGCTGTCCGAGCCGATACCAAAGGCCCCGCCGGCTGCCAGGAAAGTCTCCGCCGCGAAGATTCCGTCGCCGAGGTTGGCCTCGGTCGTCGGACAAAGACCGGCCACGGCACCGCTTGCCGCCAGGGCCTTGGTTTCTTTCGGCGTCATATGAGTGGCGTGAATCAAACTCCAGCGCGCTCCAACTTCGACCTGATCAAAAAGCCATTCGACGGGGCGGGCGCCGCACCAGGCCAGGCAATCCTCGACCTCCCTGGTCTGTTCGGCGATGTGCAGGTGGATCGGCGCGCCCGGATTGAGACCGTCGAGCCCGGCGATGCCCAAACGCAGCGTTTCCGGCGTCACGGCGCGCAGGCTGTGCGGCGCGATGCCGACCTGCGTCTGGGGGTCGTCGCGGGTGGTCGCCGTCAGACTTTCGATGATCCGCAAAAGCGCATCGGGATGATTGAGGAAACGGCGTTGTCCCGGGCCGGCGGCGCTGCCGCCGAAGCCTCCGAAACCATAGAGCACGGGAAGCTGCGTGATCCCGATTCCACTGCGCGTCGCGGCGGCCATGACGCGCAATGACATCTCGGCGGGCTGGGCATAGGGCCGGCCGTCGAGGTCGTGATGCAGATAGTGAAACTCGCCGACCGCGGTATCGCCCGACTTCAGCATCTCGACATAGAGTTGGGCGGCAATGATTTCGACCTCGTCGGGGCCGAGACGCGCGAGGAAGCCGTACATGACCTCGCGCCAGGTCCAGAAGGAATCCTCGCCAGGCCCGGCTCGCTCGGCGAGCCCGGCCATGGCGCGTTGAAAGGCGTGGCTGTGCAGGTTCGGCATGCCGGGCAGCACCGGACCGGCCGCGCGCGGCACATCCCGCAAATCCTCCACAGCCTCCGCTGTTACCGCCGCCAGAGTACCATCGCCGGCGATATCGAAAAGGACGTTCCGCGCCCAACCCGTCGGCAACAATGCGGTTTCGGCAAAAAGGCGGCTCTC
>JAJFGM010000189.1 GCA_021776145.1 Kiloniellaceae bacterium
TGCCGATGCGAAAGCAGATGGCAGACAGGCCGCGCTCGCGGGCATAGAGGCGGGCAATGCTCTCGCCGACCATCTTGCAGGCAGCGTAACGGCCGCTCGGTCGCGGCGCCAGGTCCGGTGTCAGGCGAACGCCGCTCTTGAAGTAACCGCCCAACACCCAGCTGGTGCTGGCGAACACCACCCGCCGGCAGCCGCCCTGGGCCGCGGCCTCGAAGAGGTTGAGGGTGGCGTCGATGTTGTCACGTTGCAGTTCCGGCCAGGCGGCGTGCGGTTTGCGATGGGCCGCGAGATGGACGACGGCGTGGCTGTTCGCGAGCGCCGCGGTCCAGCTGCTGTTCCATTCGGCGAGATCGGCTTGCAGGATGTCGCGGTCAGGCCGCGGCGAACGATTGATCAGGACGATATCGTAACCGCCCAAAGAACGCAGATGGCTGGCCAGATGCCCGGCGAGATATCCACCGCCGCCCGTGATCACGACACGTTTCATGCTGTACCCCGCAAATGCCTCGGCGATAAAACACCTCACGAGGTCATGAACGCCAGACTAGAGCCTGATCGTTTCATTTGGAATCAAAATGAAACGTGAATCAGCCTCTTAATCAATAAGTTAGAGGGCGATTGACGTTCTTGATTGCTTCAATCAAGAACGATCGCACTCTAGGTGGCGCGATTGGAACATGAATCCCCATGTGCCTCACACCGGGCCGCCGCCCAGCGATCGCACGATCATATAGACACCGGTGACGATCAAGGCCACGAAGAAGGCTTTGCGGAAGCCCGCCTCGGAAATACGGTGGCGCAGCCGGCGCCCGGCCCACAGGCCGGCGAAGACCGGCGGCAAGCCGATCGCCGAGAGGATCAGATGGTCGGCGCCGAGCAGCGCGTGCCCGGCCATGGCCAGGGCCAAGGTGGTCGAGATCGTGACGAAGGTCAGCCCCAGGGCCTGCACGAACTGGTCGCGCGGCAGACGCAAGGTCTCGAGGTACAGCAGGCTGGGCACGATGAAGAGGCCGGTCATGCCGAACAGTACGCCGCCGCTGGCGCCGGCCAGCGGCGACAACCAGCGCTCGCCCCGCCCGGGCTGCGGCAAGCGCGGTGCCACCAGGGCATAGCTCGAATAGGCGATCAACAGGCCACCCAGGACGACGACCATGGCGTTCGACCGGCTGCCCGCCATGACGGTCACGCCGACGGCGATCCCGAACACGGCGGCCGCGAGGAAACTCCACAGCCGCCTGGCCAGCAGGCCAAGCCACGGCCCATTGGTCGCCTGCCAGACGTTCGAGGCAATTCCCGGGACGAGGAACACCGCCATGGCGTCGCGCAACGGCATGACGAAGACCAGGGCGGTCAGCACCACCACCGGCAGGCCGAGGCCGATGGTGCCCTTGACCAGGCCGCCGACCAGGAAGGCCGCCGCCACCAAAAGGGCATTCTCCGTCGTCAGCACCTCAGGCCGGCTTCCTGAAGAAGGCCCGCCACAGCAGGAACAGCGCGGTCGCCACGGCGGCGACGGCGAGCAGCGGTCGCAGGACCCCACCCATCAGGGCGAGCGGCAAGGCCACGGCGACGAGCATGGCCGGGGCGTAGCAGCGGGTCCAGGCGGCGCCATTCTCGCGCCGTGCCTGATACCACGGAAAGATTGCCGAGAAGACCGCGACGATGGCGAAGAACATGGCCCAGGGCCGGGTCACGAAGAGCGTCAAGTCGGTGTCTATGGCGAGCGCCCGCGCCAGATTGAGCTCGGCGACGTTGCCGAGGACCACGCCGAGGATCATCGGCGCCAGCGGGAAGCCAAACTGGCGCATGACGAAACCCAGGAGGCCGAACCAGAACAGCGTCCACAGGTCGTCGGTTACGTTGTTCAGCGCGAACACGCCGATGGTCGCGAAGGTCAGGATCACCGCCGCCAGCATGTACATGCGGATGCGCGTCACCAGCACGAAGATCCGCAGCATGCCGGACTGCATGCCGAGCATGATGAAATTGGCGGCAAAAAAGGCGATGAAGATGGAATAGGACAACACCGGCTCGTCGGAGATGAAGGTCGGCCCAGGCACGATGTCGTGAATAAGCAGCGCCCCCAGCATGATCGCCGCGGTGACGTCGCCGGGGATGCCGAGCGCCATCAGCGGCGTCAGGGCACCGCCCTCGACGGCATTGTTCGAGGTCTCGGGCGCGATGATGCCTTCGGGCGTGCCGGTGCCGAAGCGCTCCGGCTCCTTCGATGCCTTTTTCGCCTGATCGTAGGCGAGGATGTTGGCGATCGAGCCGCCGGCGCCGGGCAGAATGCCGGTGAACATGCCGATGAGGGCGGAGCGCACCACCACGACCCAGCGCCGGGCCAGCTCGCGGATTGCGCGGCGGTGCTCGATCCTGATTCCGACGCTGCGCTGGTCCGACAGCGACTGGCGCGCGGTGGCCGGATCGCGCACGTCCGAGAGGATCTGGGAAAACGCGAAGAGGCCGATCAGCACGGCGATGAAATCGAAACCGCTGAGCAGGTAGTCGGAGCCGAAGTCGAAGCGGCCCACACCGACGGCCTCGTCCTCGCCGACGGTGCGCACGAGCAGCCCCAGCGCCCCTGCGATCAGCCCCTTGACGAGATTCTCGCCGGCGAGCGAGGCGGTGACGGTAAGCGCGAAGATCACCAGCATGAAAAAGTCCCAGGGCTGGAACTCCAGACCGATGCGCGCCAGCTGCGGCGCGAAAAGCACCAGCAGCACCGCCGAAATGATGCCGCCACAGAACGACGACCATACGCCGAGGCCGAGCGCGAATCCGGGCTCGCCCTGGCGCGCCAGGGGAAAGCCGTCGAAGGTCGTGGCCACCGACGAGGGGGTGCCGGGTATGCCGGTCAGAATGCCGGCCATCAGCCCGCCCGACAGCCCACCCACCAGCACCGAAATCATGGTCGCAAGCCCTTGCGCCGGCGGCATCGAGAAGGTGAAGGGCAGCGTCAGCACCACCGCCATGGCGATGGTGAAACCGGGAATGGCGCCCGCCAGCAGGCCGGCGCCGACACCGAGAATCATCAGCAGCAGGGTGTGCGGCGTGGCGATCTCGGCGAAGGCCAGCAGGATGTTGTCGACGACCACGTCAGAAACCGGTCAGTTCGCCGCGCGGCAGGATGACCTCGAGCCCGAAAGTGAACAGGGCCCAAACGCCGCCGACCGCAACCAGCGCGATTGCGGCGTGCCGCGGCGCCAAGCGCAGGCCGCCCAGCGCCGTCAGCAGCAGAAAGGCGAAGGCGATGCCGCCGAGCAGCATGCCGATCCACGGCATCGCCAGCAGATAGGCGAGGAACAGCGCGAAGACCCACAGCACGTTGCGCCAATGCGCGGCGAAGCCGGCGAGACCCCTGGGGCCCTCGGTCGCGACCTGGGACGGGCCGGCCCTCAGAGACTGCACGAGATAGATCAGGCTGAGCAGCGCGGTGGCGCCGAGGACGGCGCGCGGCCAGGCCGCCGGCGAAAGCTGGCCGTAGTCCGGCTCGCGGATGTCGAAGCTGGCCACCAACAGACCGCCGCAGGCCAGCAGCAGGACGATGGCAATGATGCTGTCGCGGTTGAAGGTCATCGGGATCTCGGGCCTGGCTGGTGTCGCAGGCGCGCGGGCAGGCTGCGTCAGCCAAAGCGGTCGGCCAAAGGGGTTGGAGGGACCGCGGCGGGAGCGGACGGC
>JAJFGM010000190.1 GCA_021776145.1 Kiloniellaceae bacterium
GGACCGGAGCGCCCCGTCGTGGGGCGCTCCGTAGGGTGCCGGAAGTGGGTGTCAGCCGCTAACGCCTAGCTCGTCGTAGCAGCGCTTGGCGCCGGGATGCAGCGGGATCGCGGCGCCGTCGAGCGCGTTCTCCAACTTGACGCTGTTCCAGACCGCCTTCACTTCGGCGAAGGCGGCGTGATTGGCCCAGAACACCTTGCACATGTTGTAGACCAGGTCGTCGGGCAGATCGGCGCTGACCACCATATTGGTGACGATACCCAGGGTGTTGATGTCTTCCTTGACGCTCTCATAGACGCCGGCCGGCATCATGCCGGGAATGTATCCGGGATTGGCGTCGATGATCTCCTGCAGCTTGGCCTCGGGCAGGCCGATGAAACGGATGCCGGGGCTGTGCTCAAGCTCGATGAACGACGCCTGGGGCATCGAGGTGGCGGCCATGAACACGTCGATATGGCCGTCCTTCATCAGCGCCACCGACTCGGTATAGCTGACATGGTGCACCGTGCCGCCATTGGCGCGGACGTCGTCGAAACCGAAGCCATAAGCCTGGACGATCGACTCGGCGAAGGCGGTGCCTGTCCACTGTGCCTTACCCGGGCTGATATTCTTGTCCTTCATGTCCTCGAAGCTCTGGATCGGCGAGTCGGACGGGACCGCAACCTGGAACATCGCCGGATAGAGGGTGGCGAAATGGCGGATTTTGTCATGCGCCTCGGTGAACTTTCCCTTCCCCACATACCCGTTGTAGGAGGTATGCGCGTAGGACCAGCCGATTTCGGCGTCGCCGCCCTGCACCGACTTGACGTTGGAAATGCCGCCGCCGGAGGTGTTCGAGGTCGAGATGCCGTCGACCTGCTCGTCGAACACCTGCATGATTTTTGCACCCAGGGGATACCACGAGCCACCGGAAGGGCCCGAGGCCATGCGTACGAAGGTATCCGCCGCGGCGGGCAGGCTGACCAGCGCCAGCGGCGCGGCCGCGAGAATGACCCGTGCCAGTTTATTCATGGCCAGTTTATTCATGATTGTCCTCCCTTGATTTTGATTGGCTGTTTTCATTATTGGGAGTATGGCGGCCCCGATCCGGGCTGACAATCCGCTAGGGCACCCCTGGTTGGCATGGCCGGACCTCGGAATGCTTCGGTTTGCAGGCAATCGGTCCCTCATTTCCGCCGCCGAAATCGCCGATTGACGGATTTTCGGGCTAATCGACGGAAATCGGGCTGATGTCCGTGCCGGATTCCGACCTCCCGCAAGCCGCAAGGTCGGACCGACGCGGTCGCTGGCCGATATCTCGGACAATTGATCTCGGTCAAGGCGCGCCTCTGCGCGCCTGCATAAAGATGGACGATGAATACTTCTTTTCGCCACTGGTCCAAGGTAGAGGGGGGCTGAAATGAGCGATAATGACACCGCACAAGATGCTGCGGGGCCGGCCGTATCGGGCAAGGGGTTGCCGCGCATCCCGTTCATGCAGCGGGTGCTCGACAATCATTTCCTGCTGCTGTTTCTCGGGGTCGTCGTTCCGACCGTGTTTTATCTGATTTGGGGCATCCTCGAGGTGGCTCAGATTCCGCTGGCGCTCTAGGGGGCAGAACCATGGCCATTTCTCCCCCGGAAAACCGCGTTTGGTGGAACGAGCCTCTCCACAAGCCGGAAATCGTCTGGATCACCGTCGCCTTCGTCTGGGGCCTGGTGATGTTCGGCGCCATGATCTATTGGCACATCGAAGGCGAGCAGAACCTGTCGAACGAGACCTATCGCATCTCTCCCGAAGCTTTCGCCGAGCGGACCGAGGCGATGACCGAGCAGTACACGGTGCGCGAGGAGGGGACGACGGAAATCCCGGTTGTCCATCCGCCGCCCGGCAGCGACGTCTACATGCTGTCACGGCTTTGGGAGTGGTGGCCGATCCTGGAACTTGAGAAGGATCAGAGCTACCGCCTGCACCTCTCGTCCGTGGATTGGCAGCACGGCTTCTCCCTGCAGCCGACCAACATCAATATCCAGGTCCATCCCAACTACGAAATGGTCTTGACCATCACCCCCAACGAGGCGGGTGAGTTCTCGGTGGTATGCAACGAATTCTGCGGAATCGGTCACCACACGATGTTGGGCAAGATCTTTGTGGTCGAGTGAGGGGGGCAATCATGAGCGCATCTACGGCACAAGACGTCATCGGCGGGATCGAGGAAAACTATCGGACCTGCCTCGACACCGGTCTCAGGGTCTATAGCAAGGCCGAGACCCTGATCAAAATCAACGCTGTGACGGCCGTCATTTTTCTGGCTGTGGGCGGTTTCTTCGGTGTCCTCGTGGCGCTGACGCGGTGGCCGGCCGTGCACCTTCTGCCGGCCGACCTGTTCTATTTGGTGCTGACCGCGCATGGAGCGGCGGTGCTTTTGTTCTGGATCATCTTTTTCGAAATGGCGGTGCTCTATTTTGCCTCGGCGGTGATTCTCAACTGTCGTCTGGCGGCGCCGAAGGTGGCCTGGCTCGGATATATCTTGATGCTTGTCGGCGCGCTGCTCTCCACTGTCGCGGTGCTGCAGGGCGAATCGAGCGTCATGTTCACCTCCTATGTGCCGATGCAGGCGGCGCCGCACTTCTATCTCGGACTGATCCTCTTTGCCGTCGGCGCGCTGTTGGGTGTTTTCGTCTTCTTCGGCACGCTGGTCGTTGCCAAGGACGAACAGACCTATCAGGGCTCGGTCCCCCTGGTCACCTTTGGCGCCCTGACGGCGGCCATCATCGCCGTCTTCACGCTCGCTTCGGGCGCGATCATCCTGATCCCGACCTTCCTCTGGTCGGTCGGCTACATCGGAGAAATCGACACCATCACCTACAAGCTGGTGTGGTGGGGCATGGGGCACGCCTCGCAGCAGATCAATGTCTCGGCCCACGTCTCGGTGTGGTACGTCATCGCCGCACTGGTCCTGGGGGCCAAGCCGCTGTCCGAGAAGGTGAGCCGTTCGGCCTTCCTGCTGTATATTCTGTTCCTGCAACTCGCCTCCGCGCACCACATGCTGGTCGAACCCGGCGTCAGTTCGGAATGGAAGGTTTTCAACACTAGCTACGCCTTCTATCTGGCCGTCCTCGGTAGCATGATCCACGGCATGAGCGTTCCCGGCGCGGTGGAAGCCGCGCAGCGGCGTCGCGGCTTCGATCAGGGAATCTTCGGCTGGTTGCGACATGCTCCCTGGAGCAATCCAGCCTTTTCCGGGATGGCGCTGTCGGTCGTGCTTTTCGGTTTCCTCGGCGGAATCTCGGGTGTCGTCCTCGGGACCGAGCAGATCAACCTGCTCATGCACAACACGCTTTATGTGCCGGGGCACTTCCATGCCACCGTGGTGTTAGGCACGACGCTCGCGTTCATGGCGATCACCTATTTGGTGGTGCCGCTGATCTTCCGGCGCGAGCTCGTCCTGAAAAAAGTGGCGCAGTGGCAGCCCTATGTCTTTGCCATTGGCGTTTCCGGCAACGCGCTGTTCATGATGGGAGCCGGGACCCTCGGCGTCGCCCGCCGCCATTGGGATATCACCTTCGGCGACGCGGTACTGAGTTTCGACTATCCGGGCACCGCCTTCCTGATGATGGGACTGAATGGTCTTTCCGGGCTCTTGGCCGGGGTGGGCGGCTTGATGTTCGTCGTCGTCGTCGTCGGTTCTATTCTTTTTGGCAAGCGTCGCGGGGCCGAAGAGGTGAAGAGCAACCCCATAGTCTTTGCCGGGGGCAAGGCGGCCACGAGCTATGGAAGTGCCCATACACTTAAGCTGCCCGGGACCATCACGCTGGTCTCGATCTTCTTCCTCGCGTTCGTGCTCTACTACTTCGTCAACTGGAAGTTCCTGTCGGAGGTTTGGCCCTTAAGCTAGGTCCGAATGCTTGAGTGTTGATTGAATCAGGCGCGCGGAGATGATCGGAGATTGGATAATGGTCGCATTGACGAAGAACCTCTGGTCCTTGTTCAAGCTTCGCATTTCCTTTGCGATCATGCTCTGCGCCCTGGCCGGGATCGCGGTTACGCCACAGGGACAAGGCCAGGCGATGACGGCGGCGCAGGTGGTGGCCCTGGCCCTGGCGGTGTTGCTGTCGGCGGCCAGCGCCGGCGAGTTCAACCACTACGCCGAACGCGATCTCGACGCGCGCATGCGGCGCACCAAGGGGCGTCCCTTCGTCACCGGCTACTTCCGCCATGGGTCGGCATGGTTGCTGGCGATCCTGTCGCTGCTTGCCCTGGCGGTGCTGCTGGCCGGGGTGGCGACCAACTGGGCGGCGGCGGGTTATACCTTCCTCGGTGCTTTTGTTTATGGCGTCGTCTACACGGTCTGGCTGAAACGCAGGAGTTGGATCAACATCGTGCTTGGCGGTCTGGCCGGCAGTTTTGCCGTCCTGGCCGGCGCGGCGGCGGTCGATCCGGCGCTTTCACCTGTTCCGATTATCTTGGCCGTGGTGCTTTTCCTGTGGACGCCACCGCATTTCTGGAGCTTGGCGACCGTGCTGCAAGAAGAATACCGCGGTGCCGGCGTTCCCATGCTGCCGGTGGTGGTCGGCGATCGCCTGGCGGCCTGGGCAATCCTTGCTCATACCGTCGCCCTTGGTTTGTTGTCGCTCGTTCCCTTTTTTTATGGCATGGGGCCGATCTATCTTGTCGGCGCGGCCGCGGGGGGCGCCTATTTCGTTGTCAAATCGGTCGCGCTGGTGCGCGATCCCGGCATCCCCGCGGCATCGGCGAATTTCAAGGCATCGCTTCTGCAGCTCAGCCTGCTCTTGCTCGCGGCCATTCTCGACCGCGCCCTTTTGGGATAGGACTGTCCCGCATGCGAGCATTTCCACAGGCCCCGGGTTTGGCGGCCGCTTTCCTGTCGCTGGTCCTGACGGCCGGACCGAGCGCCGCAGGCACCGACGAAACGAAGGCGCTGCTCTTCGATCCCGAAGGCGCCATCGCTTACAGTCAGGCGGCGATCGGCCGCCGCTTGAGCGACCACGCCTTTCTCGATCAGGATGGCCGTTCCGTCCGCTTGTCGCACTATCAGGGCGAACCGCTCGTCGTCAGCCTGGTTTACACGGCCTGTGCAGAATCCTGCCCGATTCTGATCGAGCGGCTGGCCGACGCGGTTTCGGTGGCGCGCGAGGCGCTCGGCGAACGCCACTTCTCGGTGATTACGATCGGCTTCGATGCGGAACATGATCGGCCGGCGCGTCTCAAGTCCTTTGCCAGAACACACGGGATCGACCTGCGGGACTGGCGTTTCCTGGCCGGCGACGCGGCAACGATCGACGCCCTGGTCGCAGAGCTGGCATTCCTGCGCCTGCCCTCGCCACGCGGCTTCGATCACATCGCTCAGGTCTCGGTCGTTGACGGCGAACGGCGGGTCTATCGCCACGTTTATGGCGCCGATCTCGAGCCTCCGGCCCTGGTCGAACCCCTGAAGGCGCTGGTTTTCGAAGAGCTTGCCGGGTCGCGTCGGCTGAAGCAGGTGATCGAGCGAATTCGCCTCTTCTGCACCTTCTACGACCCTTCAAGCAGGCGCTATGCCTTCGACTATTCCTTTTTCATTTCGCTGGCCGTCGGCGGCCTGTCGCTGCTCGGCCTGGCCTTTATCCTGGGTCGCGCCTGGTACCGTTCGGAGTACGGTCCGGGGCATCCTCCGGAAGGCCCGGCATGAAGTTCTCAGCGCGCATGACAATCTCGCACTGCAGGGTCGGGTGTGACACCTTTGCTTGGCAGGGCTGAAGGACGAACTATGCCAAGACAGTTGCTGCTGCACCTTTTCCGATGGTTCGAAGCGCGTTTGGACGCGGTCTTCGGCGCGCGTTGGAATCCGCTCACCCAGTTGGGCGCGCTCGGGTTTTTCTACTACTGGGTCGTCGCCGTCAGCGGCATCTACCTCTATATCTTCTTCGATACCGGGACCACCGAGGCCTACGATTCCCTGGAGTATCTGACACGCCAGCAGTGGTACGCGGGTGGCATCATGCGCAGCCTGCATCGTTATGCCTCGGACGGCATGGTGCTGATGATGGGCGTGCATATCCTGCGCGAGTTTGCCTATGGACGCTTCCGCGGTCCACGCTGGTTCACCTGGACCACCGGCGTGCCGTTGATCGGCTTCGTTTTGGTCTCGGGAGTGACCGGCTACTGGCTGGTGTGGGATGAACTGGCCCAATACATCGCCGTCGAGTCCGCCGAGTGGCTGGATTGGCTGGGTCTGTTCGGGGAACCGATCGCGCGCAACTTCGCGACGCCGAAAAGCCTCGACGACCGGTTTTTCACTTTGCTGATGTTCGTGCACATCATGGTGCCGCTCTTCCTGTTGCTTTTCCTGTGGATCCACCTGCTGCGTATCTCGCGGCCAGCGATCAATCCCAATCGCGGCCTGGCCATCGGCACTTTCGTCATGCTTCTTGCCCTGTCGCTGGTGAAACCGGCGGTCAGTCAGGCCCCGGCGGATCTGACCGTGATGCCGGCCGAACTGGCAATCGATTGGTTCTATCTGGCGGCCTATCCGCTGATGCAGGTCTTCTCGGACGGCGCCGTCTGGGGGATGGTGGTTAGCATTTCGCTGATCTTCTTCCTTTTGCCCCTGCTGCCACCGCGCTGGAAGGACGAGGCCGCGGTTGTGCACCTGGATAACTGCAACGGCTGCGCCCGCTGTTTCGACGACTGCCCCTTCGATGCCATCGCGATGCTGCCCCGGAGCGATGGCCTACCCTTCGAACGCGAGGCTGTCGTCAACCCGGATCTGTGCCTGTCATGCGGTATTTGCCTGGGCTCCTGTCCGACTGCCATGCCGTTCCGCCGCCGCAGTTCCCTGGTCGCGGGGATCGAACTTCCACAACTCTCGGCTTTGGCGCTGCGCGACAGTCTTGATATTCCGACTGAGACTTCGGCGGATGCCGCGGCGCGCGATGATGCGGGCGCAGCGTCGTCGGGCCCGCGCATCACGGTGTTCGGCTGCGCACATGGAGCCCTGCCCGAGGGCTGGGCGCGTGAAAACGTGACGGTCGTTCGCCTGCCATGCGTCGGTGCCCTGCCGCCGCCTTACATCGACTATGTGCTTAGCCGTGGCGGTGCCGACGGCGTCGTGCTGTGTGGCTGTTCCGAAAGCAGCTGCGGCTTTCGCTTCGGACCGGAATGGACCAAGGCACGCATCGAGCGCCGCCGCGACCCCTTTCTGCGCCGCCGCGTTCCACGTGAACGAATCCTCGAGGTTTGGCAGGCGCCCGGCCAACCCGGCGCCTTCGAAGCCGCGGTCGCCGGTTTCGAGCAGGCGCTGACCGCTCTGCCGAAGACCGAAAACTCGACGCCGTCCGGTGCCCAGCGCGATGCCCAGTCCGATACCAGCCGCGCCGAAAAGGAGGAGACCCATGCTTAAAAGCGCATCCTCCTTGTTCGGGCAGGTCATCGTCTATGGCCTGATCGCCTTGGTTCTCGCCTACTTTTCGACGAGTCCCGGCTTTCAAGCCTTTCCACCGCAAAAGTCGCGTATCCTCCTCGACTTCTCGCATGTCGGCGCCCGCAAGGGCGAATGCCGCCAACT
>JAJFGM010000020.1 GCA_021776145.1 Kiloniellaceae bacterium
CCCTGCGAGTTCGCCAAGGTTAGCGCGCTTGCGGGCAAGCTCCAACAGGCAAGCCGCCTTCCCCTATTTCCACACAGCTTCGGCGACGCGCAAGAAATTCAGGCCGAGAATGCCGCGCAGGTCGTCCTCGCCATAACCCCACGCCAAAAGCCGTTCGGCCAGTTCGAGCAGGATCTCCGGCGGCAGATAGCCCCTGCCGAGGCGCTTGCCGTATTGCCGTTTGGGCCAGAACTCGGCCTTGACCTTGTGGGTCGTGAGCAGCGAGTCGTCGTCGAAGACATAATCGAGACCGATGCCAAGATGCGCCGGGCCGATCAGGCCCGCCATGTAGTCGACGTGGCGCACCATGGCCTCGATGCCCGGGTTTTCCTGGTCGAGGAACCAGTGGATGCCGTTGATGCCGACCACGCCGCCGGTCGCCGCGCAGGCCTTGATCTGGTCGTCCAGGATGTTGCGCTCGTGGTCGCAAAGCGCCCGGGCGTTTGAGTGGGAAAAGATCACCGGCGCCGTGGAAAGCTCCATGGCCTGCATGGTCGTGCTGTAGGAATTGTGCGAGCAGTCGACCAGCATGCCGACCCGGTTCATCTCGCCAACCACGGCGCGGCCGAAGTCAGTCAGGCCGATGTCCACGTCGTGGCAGCCGCCGCCGGCGGCATTGTTGAGGTTATAGGCGAAGTTCATCTGGCGCACGCCGCAGTCATAATAGAACTGCACCATGGCCGGGTCCTCGTTCAGGCAGCACATGCCCTCCATGTCGAAGGCCAGCGCCAGCTTGCCCTCGGCCTTGGCGCGGCGGACGTCGCCGGCGCGCGCCGCCAGGACATAACGTTCGGAATGGGCGGCGATGAAATGCCGGTAGGCGGCCAGGGCGGCAATCGAATAGCTCCAGGGCATGACGTCGTAGCCGGCGTTGATCGACAGGTAGTCGACCCCCGCCTCCTTCCAGCGCCACAGGCGGTCGAGGTCGAGGCCCGGGGAAAACTCGAAACCGGCATGATCGTCCCAGACCAGGGCGTCGCGGAACAGCGCGGCGGCTTTGCTGTCGGGCTGGAGTTCCGGCATGAAAACGCTTCCTTTGCACTGAAGTTTCGCCGCAACGATTGCGACGCCGATGCCTTCGGACTTAATGCTGGCTGGTCATGTTGTAGTAGGTCAGAAAGCTCTGCTCCAACTCGGCCCAGTCGCGCACGCCGATCTCCCGGCACCAGGCGGCATGGCGGGCGATCATCTCGTCTTCCAGGGGTTTGTGCCGGCCGCGCAGGTCGGAAAGCTCGGTGCGGTCTTCTTCCATGTTGTAGAGCTCCCAGTCGCGGCTATGGCGGCAGACCAGCTTCCAGGGACCCAGGCGGACCGCGGCGTTGCCCTCGTGCTCCCAAAGGATCGGCTGCTCGCGGCTCCAGTCACCGCCGGCCAGGAGGCCGAGCAGGGATTCGCCGTCCAGGTCCTGCAGCGCCTGGCCGCCGAGTTCCCCGGGATAGCTTGCGCCCGTTGCCGCCAGAATCGTCGGCAGAATGTCAACGACATGGCAGGGCGCATGGGCGATGCGGGGGCCGCCGAAGCGGGCCGGCCATTGCGCGATCAGCGGCGTGGAGATGCCGCCTTCATGCACCCAGTGCTTGAACAGGCGGAAGGGCGCGTTGGAAACATTCGCCCACGGCAGGTCGTAGCTCATGAAGGTCTCGGCGCCACCGGGCCGCAAGTCGGGACGGTTGCCGAGCATGGCCGGGCGGCCGTCCCGCAGTTGCGTCGGGTAGGTCTGCGCCCAGCCGTCCTCGGCCATGAATTCGGCGCAGCCGCCATTGTCCGACAGGAAAAGGATCAGGGTGTTGTCCTCTTGACCCCCGGCGCGGAGGGTCTCGAGGACCTGCCCGATGCCCCGGTCCATCTGCGAGATCATGGCGGCATAGACGGCCATGCGCTGGGCTTCCCAATCGCGGTTGCCCTGCGCCTGCCAAGGCGGCGCTTGCGGATCGCGCGGCGAGATGTCCCAGGGCTGTTGCAGGATGCCGCGCCCCAGCATCTCTTCGTGCCGGGCGCGGCGAACGGCGTCCCAACCCTTGTCGTAGGTGCCGTCATAGGCGGCGATGTCCTCGGGCCAGGCATGCAGCGGCCAGTGCGGGGCGGTATAGGCGAGGTAGAGAAAAAAGGGCGCGTCGCCGGCGGCACTGTCCGCGCTGTCGGCGATCATCTCGCAGGCCTTCCGCGACACCGCATCGGTGAAATGATAACGATCGGCGGTGATATGGATGCGTCGGTCGTCCTGCATCAGGAAATGCGGCTCGAAGAAACTTCCGGCCCCGTCGACCATACCGTAGAAACGCTCGAAGCCGCGCTGCAGGGGTGTGGGATGGGTCGGGTCGCCGGGCTGCCATATGTCGGCGTCGCGCCCATCGGCGTAGTCGCCGCCGACATGCCACTTGCCCGACATCAGCGTGCGGTAACCGTCGGCGCGCAGCACCTCGGCGATGGTGGCGCAGTCGTCGCGCAGATAACCCTGGTAGGCGGCCCCACCCAGGTTCGCCCCCATGTGCCCGATCCCGGCGCGATGGGGATAGAGGCCGGTCAGCAACGCGGCTCGGGTCGGACAGCAGCGCGCGCAGTTGTACATGGCGGACAGCAGCGTGCCGCCCGCGGCCATGGCATCGATGTTGGGTGTGCGGATCTCCGAGCCAAGGCAGCCGATATCGGCAAAACCCATATCGTCGGCAAGAATGAGAATGACGTTCGGCCGCATGGTGTCAGGCTAAGCGGACGGCCGGCCGCGATCAACCCGCGGCGCGGCGCCCGCTGCGGTCGGAGGCCTGAGTCTAGCTTCGTACAACAGCAACGCCTTTGAGAGGCGCAGGGAATTTGCGCGGCGCCTTACCGTCGGCTTTGTTTGTTTTCGTCTCTGCGTGAAGCCACCCATTCAGACTTGGTTATGCGCCAATCCGGACAATCTTCGGCATAAGCCCGGCGTCTGCCTCTGCAGGTCAGGCCCGACTTTACAAGAATTCGTTTGGAGGCTTCGTGCCGGTCGTCGAGAGTCGCGACGACTTCCTCAAGCGGTGTTTCTTCGAAAGCGAACCTAAGCAATCGTCGGCAAGTTTCCGTGGCGTAGCCCCGGCCCCAGACAGCCTCTTTCAGGAAATAGCCAATCTCGACATCCCCGTCGGGCAAACGCCCGGGTATCACGTCATCCCAGTTGGTGTCGTCTTCATCGATGGGAATCGGCAGCAGAGCCCCACTGCCGTACTTTTCGCCGGTGGCGCGGTCCGCGACACACCAAATGCCG
Organism: Kiloniellaceae bacterium; assembly: GCA_021776145.1. GTDB lineage: Bacteria > Pseudomonadota > Alphaproteobacteria > Kiloniellales > Kiloniellaceae > JAJFGM01. Next base: position 3,275 of record JAJFGM010000020.1, read on the forward strand.
ATGCAGCCATCGCCGCCACGCCTTGTCCAGACCGGCATTTGCCGCCGGATCTCGGCCTCGGATAGGGCCTTGCCGGCGAATTTCGTAACCGCGGGATTGGTGAACATCTCAATCGCCAGGTCGACATCCCCTATGTCGAGCGGCGTCAGCGACAGGCGCGGGCTATGGAGTCTGGCGTTCATGGATTGGGACTATGGTTGACTTGGCTCGGGCGCCGAGGCCAACCGCGCCGACAGGAAGTCCCGGGCCTGGTGGAGGTCGTCCAGCACCGCGATGCAGCGCTCGACGATGTCCGGGGCCGGTTCGACCAAATCAGGCACCAGCACGGTCTGCATGCCAGCGGCCAGTGCGGCCTTGGCGCCGTTGGTCGAATCCTCGAAGGCAATGCAGTTCCGCGGGTCAACTCCGACCGCGGCGCTGGCCGCGAGATACAGGTCCGGGTGCGGTTTGCCGCGTTCGACCTGATCGCGGGTATGGACAGAGTGAAAATGATGCTCGATGGCATGACTGGCGATCGTGTCATCCACATAGGGCTGACTCGAGGACGTGGCGATAGCCATGGGCAGGGCCGCCTCGCCGACGAACGTCAGGATCTCGGGCACGCCGGTCATGAGCGGCACGCCATTCGCTTTCAAGGTTTGGAAATTTCGCTGCATCACGGGTTCGAATTCGGCTCGATTACTGATATCGCCGTATTCCGCCTCGAACATTCCCCAATTCTGATCCAGCGGAAGACCGATCAGCGACAGGAAAAACCCGTGGGAAACCTCGAAGCCGAGTTCCCGCGCCGCGCTCTGCCAGGCCTCCATGACCAGCCTTTCGCTGTCGACCAACAGGCCGTCGAAATCGAACACGATGGCTTCGAAAGGAAGGGTTCGTTCAGCGCCCAAGTTGAATGCCTGCAAGGCGGGCGCCAGGGGCTGACCGCCGGGCGATGATCTCAATGCCGCCGGGCCCACCCCGTGAAAGAAAGGCTATCGCCCAGGTGACCGCCTCGCTCGGGGCAGGGTCGCCGCGGCGGCGCAGGAGCACGGCGGCAGCCTGTTGGATTTCATGGCCTGAGTTCACCGCTTGTCATCCTTCGCCGTGCCGCGATTTTCGCAATGGGTCTTGCCATGGACCTGCATGGACATAGCGCACGACCCGAGCCCAGCCCCTAGAGGCGACTGCCGCGCTGGCGGAACTGCCAACTTCGTCCAGTCTGCTTTCCAGCACGTGCCTCAAATTACGCCGCCGCGAGTCGACGGGCAAGCGCAGGCGTTTACACGCATCCAGCGGCGGATATTCCGTAAATGTTCCGTATGAATTGGGCGCCGGCGACATAAGTCGTTGATGACCGACCCGAGACATGGGCGACCCGAGACATGGGCGACCCGAGGCATGGGCGACGTTTTGTACCGAACACATGGGTAACACTTTTGGCTTTTTGCGCCATGGGTTTTGATGCCGTGGAGAGAGAGTTCAGTTATGCAGGCGTGGTTAAGGCCAAAAGCAAGACTAACCCCCGCCTCTTTTATCGGCCGGCCAATTGCCGCTGTAAGGGTCAATTTCATGATTTCATCTTAGCGGCAGTTAACCATATTTCCCACCCAAGCGCCGTAATTACTTGAAATTGCGACATTAATCCTCCATGATAAGCACTAGAAAACTAACGAAAAAGCCCTACTAATCGGGCCAAAAACCAAGCGGAACCAGCGCTTCCGTATCAAGGAGACCTGAGTATGAGGCAGGTTCTCGCAGCGGCGTTGATGGCAGTATTTGCGACCGTGGTCGCAGGGGCCAATCTCGCAAGGGCGGCAGGGTGCCAAGCGGTTCCCGAGCTAACGAAAAGCCTTGGCCACGGCGGAACGCCGATATCAGACACCGCGGTGGCCTCCACTTGGCCTCCGCAAACCGTATCGGCTGGCGAGATCACGCTCGAGAACTACAACTCGCTTATTCCTAAATTCGACACCGCTTGCGGCACGCATATCAGCATCCCCCTCCACGGCAACCGTGTGTATTTGGATGCCGCGACCGGCCAGGATTCGCCAAGCGTCGCCAACATAACCGCGGATCTCAGCTCGCGTAACAACCCGATTGCGTGGTCGCTTGGAACGTCATTTACGACCGAAGATTCCGAACCAGATCAGACGGTCCAGCATCACGTCGCGGCACGAAATTCGATGGGCCTCTTTGATGATCGGTTACGCGCCTGGGTCGACTTCGGCATTTCGCTGGACGATGATCGCAAACTCGGCGGACAGGCATCGAGCTACAAGCTTGCGGCGGATTTGTGGCACTCAAAGGAGTTCAAGCTGTCGAGTTCTGCTGGGTACGTTCTAGCCAGCACCGGCTACGCGGACGGGGATGTCAATCTCACCGCCGACCGGGCGGTTCATGAGTTTGCATCATCGCTCAGTTGGCGGCGCGTCGGTCTTGAAATCGCACATAGCAGCGCAACGGACAATACGGCCCGAAACAAAGACGAAGATACGCATCAATGGCGAACCTGGAGCGCCGATATTCGTTTCGATCTGGCAAACCTACCAGCCTTTCTGCCTCTCGATGTCGGCCTCAAACTCGAACAGGAGCACACACAGCGCATTGATTTCGGGTCTCTCGATACGGCGACGGATCTCGACGAGTTGTCCAGGAGCATTTCGCTCAAGTTGAACTGGAACCACCATGGCGGCGAGACCGCGCTACGATTTTCGGGCTCCGGCGTGAACGACCGCACGGACGGGGAAGAGCAGAGTGTCTCTCTGGGCTATGCAATCCGTCTGGTGCGGGCGCTCGAAACCGATGCCTTGACGTTGTCGGGCGACGCCGAGGTTTCCGGGAACCGCAAGATGGGCAGCGAAGAGTGGCAACGATCGCAAACTTACGATCTCGGATTCACAATGCACTCCAAACCCGCCATCTATGGCTCGCTGGGGCTAGAGACTGGACTCTCTGTCATCGATCAATCCGATGGCGCCGCGCCGTTTCTGAACAAGGCGGCGGCGCGTTTCACCTACAGCTTGAGTTTCTGATCGTGGGTCCCCCGGCTTCGGGGTCATGTGTGGACGACCCCGATTTGGCAAGGAGAAATGAGGTTCTGATTTAGGGGCTTCGGGGTCATAGGGGCTCGGCTTCGGGGTCACCCATTAGCCGCCCCCGGATCAAGGGCAAAATGGTTCCGTAGCCCCGTCTTGTGTGACGGGCATTGAAGTAGCCCCGTGCTGGCAGGGCCGGTGGTCTTGCGCGCCCGGGACTTTCGGTTTTGTGCTGCGGCTT
>JAJFGM010000191.1 GCA_021776145.1 Kiloniellaceae bacterium
GGCCGGGTGAACGGCGTCACCCGCTTCGGCCTCTTCGTCACTCTGGACGAAAGCGGCGCCGACGGACTGGTGCCAATGAGCGAATTGCCGGACGACTACTACGACCACGATCCGGAACGGCACTGCCTGATCGGCCGACGCCGGGGCCGCCAATTCGATTTGGGTCAGCGGGTAACCGTGCAATTGCGCGAAGCCGAGCCGCTGACCGGCGGGCTGATCCTGCGCCTGCACGAGGACGGGGACGACCAGGCAGAGGGCCGAAATTCACCACGCGAGAAATCTGGGACGCGTCGCGGTCACTCGGCCAGCCGCGGCAAGGCGCGGCCAGCGAAAAGCCGGCGGCCGCGCCGATGATTGCTCATTAAGGGATTTTTTCCGGCATTTTCCGATAATGGTCGCGGATCCAGTCCGGGGACGGTCAGCCGTTTGGTTAATTTGCGCTTTATTGCGCGATTGTTAACTAATCCTTGATCGTGTCAGCCACTTACTCCGTTTCGTTTACGTCATATTTTCGCCGCAAAAATAGTGAAAAATGTTTGTAGCATGACCTTGCTTCGATTGTTTATGATGACTTGCAGCAGAGCAGCCAAGGGACCTATACGAAAAAGCGGGGTGTCGAGGTTGCGGCCGAGATCAGTCAAAGGCATGGAGGCGCCACAGGTGTCGATTCTTTTTCGCCGTTTGGGGGCGCTGTCGTTGGCGTTCCTTATGGTCGCCTGTGCGTCCCGCGACACCAGCAGACAACTTGGATACGACGAGACCCTGGCGAAACGATTTTTCAGCGTCGGCTACCAGGACATCTCCAACATCTACATCGAGGACGTAGCGCTTTCCGAATTGGCCGCGGCCGGCCTCGGTAGCCTGTCAAGCATCGATCCGGCGCTCGAATTCGGCAGAAGCCAATCCACAATCACCTTGAGCGTCAACGGCCTCGAAATCGAGAACTTCGACAACCCCGATGCCGGCGATACCGACGGCTGGGCTTCCGTCACCGCCGCTGCCATCGCCACCGGGCGCACCCATTCAGCCGAACTCAGAGACGTCGATTCCGAACAGGTCTACGAAACAGTGTTCGACGGACTGTTGGGCGAACTCGACAGCTTTTCGCGTTACGCCGGACGTGAGACGGCACGCGAGAATCGCGCCAGCCGCGATGGATTTGGCGGTATCGGAGTGCGCATTCGGCTGGTCGAGGAAGGCATCCTGGTACTTTCGGTCATGGAAGGCACGCCCGCCGAGCAGTCCGGATTCCAAAAAAATGACATCATCACGCACATCGACGGCGAGGCCGTGGAAGGTCTTTCGCAGCGCGACGCCATCAATCGCTTGCGCGGTAAGATTCGTTCAAAGGTTCGCCTGACCGTCGATCGCGACAGCACCCCCGAGGTCAAACATATCGATGTGGTGCGCGCGCACATCATCCCGCAGACCATTACCCTCAACCGCGAAGGCGGTGTTGCGCATCTGCGCGTGACGGGATTCAACCAGAACACCACACGCAGCCTGCGCAAGAAAATCGTTGAAGCCAAGGCTGATCTGGGCGAAACCTTGCGGGGCTATATCGTAGATCTGCGGGACAATCCGGGCGGCCTTCTCGACCAGGCGGTCTCGGTGTCCGATCTATTTGTCGACAGCGGCCGCCTTATCTCCACGCGCGGACGCCATCCCGACAGCCACCAATACTTTGACGCGGATAGCGAGGATTTGGCCGCTAGTCTGCCGATCGTTCTGCTTGTCAACGGTAACTCGGCCTCAGCCTCTGAGATCGTCGCCGCCGCCCTACAGGATTCCGGTCGCGCCGTCGTCGTTGGCAGCGCCTCGTTCGGCAAGGGCACCGTGCAAACACTGCTTCGCCTGCCCAATCAGGGCGAACTCACGCTGACATGGGCGCGCTTCCATGCTCCCTCTGGCTACGCGCTGAATAGGCGGGGCATCCTGCCGGATATATGCACTTCGGGCGAGTCCGTCGATGCCGACTTGGTCATGCAGCGCCTGCGTAGCGGCATGCTGCCGATCGATCCCAATATCCGCAGCCAGTCGGTCGACGGCAGCAGCGACGAAGAAATCGAGAGTTTCCGCAACCTCTGCCCGCCACGCGAGGTCGAAGCCGAGATCGATATGGAGGTCGCCAAGCGGCTTATCTCGGATCCGGCGCTCTATGCCCGTGCACTGGGTGAAGCTCCCAACACCGCGGGCCTACAGGCTTTGCTGGCGGCCGAATAGGGCCGCCACGGCCACCAAGACCCGGCGCCAGCACCGGGCCCCGCGGCGGCAATCATTGGGCCACAACCGGGCCGAAAGGCGGAATCCGGCTTGACTTGGCCGCAGAGCCCGCTATTTTCGCCCTTCTTTCAAACGACTACGCAACGAGGACCTCGACATGGCAAAGCCTGCCGTACAATTGATCAAGATGGTCAGCACCGCGGACACGGGCTTCTTCTACGTGGCAAAGAAGAACCCGCGCACCATGACCGAGAAACTGCAGTTGCGGAAGTACGATCCGGTCGCGCGCAAGCACGTCATGTTCAAGGAATCGAAGATGAAGTGATCCCGCGCAAAAAATGCGGACTAGAGACCCGGCGGTCACCCTTTGCGGTGGCCGCTTTTTTTGTCTTAGCCGGCCCTGAAACTGGCCTGCTCGGCGACCGATCCCGCCGCTGATTCGGCGGCTGGCCTTGCCCTGACGACTCGATTGCGGCCTTCGTTCTTAGCGACATAGAGTGCCGCGTCGGCCCGGCCGATCAAGGAGTCCATTGGCTCAAGGGGATCGTTGGTGGTCGCCACTCCAACGGATACCGTCACCGACAAGCCATCGGCCACGCCGGCACAGGCAAAGGGCGTTTCGGCAATACGCCGCCGGATGCGTTCGGCTGCGGAAAGGGCATCCTCCGCCTCCGAGTCGGGCATGACGACAACGAACTCCTCACCGCCATAGCGTGCCACCATGTCCAAATCCCGCAAACCGTCGGAGACGCGGTTGGCCAGAGCGACCAGCACCTCGTCGCCAACTGCGTGGCCGTGGTTATCATTGACGTATTTGAAATTGTCGATGTCGAGAATCAACAGGGAAACCGGCTTTACGCTGTCGGCGATTTCCATGATTTTGCGATCGAGGTGAGCGTTGAGATAGCGCCGATTGTAAACGCCGGTCAAAGGGTCGGTGTAAGCCAACGCAACGCTCTGGCGCAGGACGACCCGCAACTGGTCGTGATAGCGTCGGCGGCGGATCTGGGTGCGGCAACGGGCCCGCAACTCGTTGCCGTCAATGGGCTTGATGAGGTAGTCGGTGACGCCCAGCTCGAGCCCTTTGGCAAGGCGTGGCAGATCGTCCTCGTCTAGTGTCAAGAGGATCGGAACGTGCCGTGTCTCTTCCTGCGAGCGTAACTGCGAGCATAGCCGCAAACCGTCTTCGGCGCCGATAAAGAGGCTGACGATAATAAGGTCGAAATTGCCGCCGAGGGCCACTTCCAGAGCCTTGGCGCCATTCGTGGCAACCTCCACCTGATGGCCGACCTGGCTGAGGTTCTCACGGATTTTCGCGGTCAGGAGGTCGCTGGCATCGGCAATCAGAATGCGCGCATCGGCAGTTTCTTCGTCACTGCCCAGGCTGCTTTCATCGACCACCTGCTGGCCCGAGGCGGCCTGCCGCACGCGCAGTTCATCGAGCATCACCTTGAGCCGAGCCAGTGACCTGACACGGGCGAAAAGAGCGATGTCGTTGCACGGTTTGGTAAGGAAGTCGTCGGCGCCGGCCTCCAGCCCACGGACCCGGTCATCGGCATCGCTGAGCGCGGTCACCATTACCACCGGAATGTGACTGGTAGCGAGATTCGATTTCAGCCTTCGGCAAAGCTCAAAACCATCCATGCCCGGCATCATGACGTCAGTCAGAATCAGGTCGGGTGCCTCACGCTCGACCACCTCCAGGGCCGATGGCCCGTCAACGGCGGTCAGCACCTCGAAGTACTCGGCCTGCAGCTTGATCTCTAGCAGCTTCACATTGGCTGGGATGTCGTCAACGACCAGAATGCGCGCCGTCATGTCAGGTCACCGCGATAATGAGTTTTATTGGGCTAAGCGAGAAAACGCTCGACGGTCTGCAGGAAGTTCACGACCGAAATCGGCTTTGCGATGTAGGCTTCACACCCGCCTTCACGAATTTTCTCTTCGTCTCCCTTCATGGCGAATGCCGTCACGGCAACGACCGGAATGGACTTTAGATCTTCGTCTTCCTTGATCCATTTGGTGACCTCGAGGCCAGACACCTCGGGCAACTGGATATCCATCAGGATCAGGTCGGGGTGGTGCTCACGCGCCAAACGCAAGGCTTCCATGCCATCCTTGGTCTGCAGGATGTTGTAGCCATGAACTTCGAGTAGGTCATGGAAGAGCTTCATATTCAGATCGTTGTCTTCCACGACCAAAACGGTCTTGGCGCCACCTTCGCGATGGGCTTTGTTATCGGGATCGGTTTCTTGGTCTTGGTCGACGGAACCGTTTCCGTTCATTACATAACTCGCCTAATAAGATTGAACCGCGACGCCTTGAAGTACAGAGACGGACGGCAAAAGTGGTGGTGAACAACCGGGAACCGAGGCAAACGTTGATCCGCACACCAAGCCTTGGAGAAAGGACTCCATCTCTTAATCAATCGTTATAATGCTGCAAAGTTAATTTTTGGTAGCCGTGACCCTCTAGTCGGGTGAGCGAAATACCCGAAAAACAAGGCAAGTGATAGTTAACGACCTATGCGAATCGGCGTCGATCTCGGTGGAACCAAAATAGAAGCGCTGGCGCTCGCCAACGACGGAGCCGAACTATCGCGGCGCCGGATCGCGACTCCGCAGGGAGATTATCGGGCGACGCTTGACGCCACTGTCGCCCTGGTTCGCGCGTTGGAATCCGAGACTGGCCAGACCGGCAGTGTCGGCATCGGAATTCCCGGCGTGATTTCGCCGGCCAGCGGCCTCGTCAAGAACGCCAATTCAACCTGCCTGATCGGAAAACCACTGGACCGCGATCTCGAGGTCGAACTCGGGCGCCCGGTACGTATTGCCAATGACGCCAACTGTTTCGCTCTCTCCGAAGCCGTCGATGGTGCCGGTGCGGTGGCGCGGACGGTCTTTGGCGTGATCCTCGGGACCGGAGTCGGCGGCGGCCTGGTGGTCGACCGCCGACCTTTGCTGGGGCGCAACGCTATCGCCGGAGAGTGGGGGCACACCCCCCTGCCCTGGCCGCGCGACGACGAACGTCCGGGTCCGAAGTGCTATTGCGGTAAACGCGGCTGTGTCGAAACCTTCCTCTCCGGCCCCGGCCTCTTGCAGGATCATCGTGGCCGCGGTACGGGCGCACCGTTTGACCGGGTCGAGCTTTTGACCACCGCGGCTCAGGCCGGCGATGCCGACGCCGAAGCCAGCCTTGCGCGTTACGAGGAGCGCCTGGCGCGCGCCCTGTCGCTGGTCATCAATATTTTCGATCCCGAAACCATCGTTCTTGGCGGCGGGCTGTCGAACCTGGATCGCCTTTACGAACGCCTGCCAAACCTGCTTCCGGCCTATGTTTTTTCCGATCGAGTCGATACGCCGATCGAAAGACCACGGCACGGAGATTCCAGCGGCGTGCGCGGCGCCGCCTGGTTATGGCCTCCGGACCGGAAGGAGGCATAGAACTTGTCGGCACTGTGTCGCGATTGCCTGAAACCGATCGAGGGGGCATGCCTGACCTTGCCGCCACGCTGTCCGCTTTGCCACTCGCCACGGGTCATCCAGCACGAAGAACTGGAAACACTCGTCATCGCCCACATCGATTGCGACGCCTTCTACGCCTCGGTCGAGAAACGCGACCGACCCGAACTGCGCGACTGCCCCGTCGTCGTCGGCGGCGGCAAGCGCGGCGTCGTCTCGGCGGCCTGCTACATCGCTCGGCTCTACGGCATACATTCGGCCATGCCGATGTTCAAGGCCTTGAAAGCTTGCCCCGATGCCGTGGTCATTCGACCCGACATGGCGAAATACCAGCGCGAAGGCCAACGCGTTCGCGAGTTAATGCATGCCGTCACTCCTCTTGTCGAGCCGCTTTCGATCGACGAGGCCTTTCTCGACCTGAGTGGCACCCAAGCGCTGCACGGTGCCAGCCCGGCGCTGACCCTGGCGGGCCTGATCAAACGTATTGAAGATCAGGTCGGCATCACCGCGTCGGTGGGGCTGAGCGGGAACAAGTTCCTTGCCAAGGTAGCCTCGGACCTAGATAAGCCACGCGGCTTCGCCGTCATCGGCGAGGCCGAAGCGGCAGAGTTCCTCGCCGATCACCCCGTCGGCATTATCTGGGGCGTCGGCAAAGCCCTACAGAAGTCCTTGGCACTGCAGGGTATTTATAAGGTGCGTGACCTTTGGCGGTACGAGGAAAATGAACTTATCCTGCGCCACGGCGCCATGGGACGCCGGCTTTACAGGTTTTCGCGAGGTCGCGACAACCGCCGGGTCGAACCCGACACCGTCACCAAGAGCGTCTCGGCGGAAACTACGTTCAATGGCGACCTCGTCACCCTAGAGGCGATGCGGGCCCAGCTTTGGCCGCTTTGCGAAAAGGTAGCGCGGCGGCTGAAAAAGGCCGGACTTTCGGGCGGCGTGATTACCCTCAAGCTGAAGACTACCGGGTTCCGGCAACTGACGCGCAGCCGCAAGCTGACGGCCCCGACGTGCCTGGCAGAGGAAATCTACCGCTGCGCCCAGTCGCTGCTCGCCGCCGAGGTGGACGGTCGCAGTTTCCGACTAATCGGGGTTGGCGCCAGCGACATCCGCGACGGCGACCTGGCCGATCCGCCCGATCTGCTCGACCCCGAAAAGGAACAGCGGGCCAGGGTTGAGGCCGCCATCGATGCCGTGCGCGAAAAACTCGGGCGCAACGCGATCGGCAAGGGACGCGGGCTGACTCTTCGCAAAAAATCAAAGCGCTGACCCGATTTCCGAAGATCCCGGGTTCAGCAGTCTGGTGCAGAAAGAGCTTCCAGTTCGATGAGTTCGGCGTCGAGAGCGAAATCGCCGTAGTCGAACACGATCTCATCCGAAACACCGTTGCGAAAGATGCGGAGTGCCTGCTCCTGCTCCGGCTCCGCCATGCTGTCATCGCTGGAAAAGAACGCCAGTTGCAAGCGCCAGGACGGCTCGCCGCGAGTCAGGTCGGACTCCAGGGACGAGGGCAACCCGGGCTCCAGGGCGGCCGACTGCACCGCCGAGATCGCGTGAAATCCAGTGTCGCCCGACCCATCGAAGACCTGCCGCCAAAGCGGCATCGCATCGCTGTCGACCGCCTCAAGCAGATCGAGCGAGTGACGGGTTGGGAATATGGTTCCTGTCGGCAAGTCGATCTGACGCTCCTTGGGCTGAACGAAGGTCGCGACCCCGTTACCGCCGATCCTGTCCAATCGCGCCTTGCCGCGGGTCTCGTCGACCGGACTGCCGGCATAGACCTCACGGATGAAGAAACGGTAGGATAGGCCGTCCTTGGCTTCCCAAGAATTGAGGGTCCAGCCGAATTCGACGACTTGTCCGCTGCTATAGGTCACCCTGATGACAGAACGCTGGCTGACCGTCCAACCGCTACAGGCATCATCCCATTCAAACTCGAACCTGCCATCAGCGTCGGTAACATTCGAGTTCATGTCCGCCGACGCAAGATCCAGGTCGTATACGGCACGATGCGGTAAAAAACCGCCGGCGGCGGCAAACCCGGCCGTGGGTGCAAGCAATCCCCACAAAACCGCCAGGGCCAAGACAAAGAACCTGCGGCACGGCGCGACAGCCAGGATCCGGCGCTGCATGGCCCTGCCGCCCGGCTTGTCGTAACTTGCGCTGCTTGGCACTGCTGCATTGACCGTCGCGATAGGGGTATAGATGAGCATCAATCCTGTTGTCCTTGTTACTCGGCGCCTGCCTGAACCCGTCCACCAACGCCTGCGCCGCGACTACCGGGCACTCCTCAACGAGGAAGATAGGCAATACGGGACCGGAGAACTCTTGAGGAACGCCAAGAGTTGTGACGCCATACTGTGCACGGCAACCGACAAGATCAATGCCGAAGTGGTTGCCGGCCTGCCCAAGTCGGTCAAGGCCATCGCCACCTACTCGGTCGGCTACGACCACATCGATATAGCGGCCGCTAGGAAAGCCGCGTTGCCGATCTTCAACACCCCCGACGTCCTCACCGAGGCGACGGCCGATAATACAATACTTTTGATGCTGGGGGCAGCGCGTCGGGCCTACGACGGGCAGGCCCTGTTGCGGACCGGCGCCTGGTCCGGCTGGGCACCGACCCAGTTGATGGGGACGCACGTCAGCGGCAAGCGGCTGGGTATCCTTGGCATGGGCCGCATCGGTCAGGCCATTGCACAGCGCGCCCGCGGTTTCGGGATGCAGGTCCATTACAGCAACCGCAATCGCCTTTCTGCCGACAGCGAAGCCGGAGCCCAGTTTCATCCCGACCCGGAAGAACTGTTGACGGTGTCTGATTTCTTTTCTCTGAATTGCCCGGCAACGCCGGAAACCCGGCACTTCCTCAACGCTCGGCGCATCGAACTGCTGCCCGCCGGCGCCATCGTGATGAACTCGTCACGTGGCGCCGTCGTCGACGACGACGCCCTGATCGCCGCCTTGAAGCGCGGCAGGCTGGCCGCCGCCGGGCTCGACGTATTCGACGGCGAACCGCACATCAACCCCGCCTATCTCGATCTCGACAACGCTTACCTCTTGCCGCATCTGGGCAGCGCCACGCAGGAGACGCGTGTCGCCATGGGGTTCAAGTCACTCGACAATCTCGATGCCTTTTTTGCCGGAAATCCCGTGCCTTCGCAGGTTTAAACGGAAAATTCGTCCAGCTGGGAAAGGCTTTCCAACGACACGCGGAAAGGACTGCCGAGGGGGCAAATATTGCCCGCCTTCGTTCGTCCTTTGTAAGGTCACTGGCGCCTCCGAAGGCGCCGATGTGGTCGCATCGGCACCAACTGTCGCGCCTTGTTAACCTATTCCGACCTTGCTCCGCTTGACGCGCCTTAGCTTGTCCAGAACACACCGCGGGCCAGCCATATTTGGCACGCGAATTGCGTGGGGGATTGTTCTACCGAAGTGACAGACCCACAGGGAACCCTATGACGCCAAACATCTTTCGCATCAACGACGAGCTCCCGGACATCGATCCGCGCCCGCAACTCTGCGCCGCCGCTGATCGTCTTCGCCGCTTTGCCAACACCAGTGTCGAAGGACTCGACCAGGACGGGCTGGCACTGCTTGACGAGGTTCTGTCGGCGGCAGCCATCGCCGAGCAATCCATCGCCATGCAGCGCGCCCGCATCCGCTATCTCGAAGGACTCTCGATTACCGACGACCTCACTGGACTTCTCAACCGCCGAGGATTCGACTTCGAGCTCGACCGTGCCCTGTCACGCGCCCGGCGCCAGGGCGAAACTGGCTTGCTGCTGCTTTGTGATCTCGATCATTTCAAATCGATCAACGATACCTTTGGGCATGCCGCCGGCGACGCCGTACTGCGACGGGTCGCGAGCCTGCTCAACCGCAACACCCGCGACACCGACCACGTCGGACGCCCAGGCGGCGACGAGTTCGCCATTCTTATGACTCTCACCAAATGCGAAGACGCCGAGCGTCGCTGTGTGGACCTGGAGCGTCAAGTCAATGCCTTGACGGTGCCCTGGAAGGATCACGAAATTCCGGTCTCCGCAAGTTTCGGCCTCGAGTTCTACGGTCCGGAAAGTCAGAACGATACGTTAATGTTCCTGGCCGATCGCCAGCTCTACAAGGCCAAGGGACCGCGCCTGGTTGCACTCTCTAGTCAGGCCGGGGTTGACTGAACCGTTCCCGGCCCAAAATGTCGGAGACAGTTCACCGGAACGGAGGAATATCTTCCGGCGGGTCTGATCGATCCGGGTCTATGCTACAGCTTTGAACCCGGTGTGAGTCCCGTTTGCTGCCTGCGGCGTGTAGGATCGGGCCGCCATGAAATTTCCTCGCTGCATCCGCCTCGACAATTCGGACATCAATATCTTCCATCGGGCCGCCGCGCCCGGCGAATGGCTCGTCACCGGCACTTTCGCCTACGTCGATCGGAATCTGGCCGATCTCGACAACAAGACCACCCTCGCCTTCCACACGGGCTGGCTGGGTTGCGAGGCCTTCGGCCACGCCACCCTGGCCGAGGTGGCGGACATCTCAGAGGCCGAGTTCTTTCAGGTGGTCGAGCGCCTCGCGCGGCATTTCGTCGAGTGCTACGGCGCCCCCGATCTCGTTAACGCCCTGCCCGTGGCCCGCGCCGAAGCCGATGACGCCGCTGGTCTTTGCGCGCATAAGATCGGCACGCTGCTGGCGCTGGAACGCTGCGCTGGCGACGATGGCATCACCGAGCGCGTTCGGCTGGTTGTCCCCGCGCGCGCCAAGGATCATGCCCGCATTTGGGATACGGCCGCGGATAATTCAAAAGACTGAGCGCCCGCGCGCCCTTGTCATGCGCCTTCGTGCTGTCAGCGGCCGCGCCCGGGGGGTCTTCGAATTCGCGGGATACAATCAGTGAAATGGCGGGGTCGGTGGCGCCCGCGTGGAGTGAAACGGCTCAGTCGCAGTGCCGTATCTCTCTGATCGTTGCGATACCCGGCAATATCTGCGAGCGCAGGAACTCTGCTCGACGTAGCAGATTATTGTTTTGGTTCATGGAGAATTTTTGGTCCCAGGCCTTCATCTTGACCGTGATGGCGCAGAGCGCGCCACCGATGTCGGATTGATAAGACGCCACCATATTCTCGATTTTCTTGAACTCCTTTCCCGATCGCTTTTCCCAGATATCGGCGGAACGAGCGCGGAAGACCCCAAGGATGTTCTCGATCTCCGCCATCGTCTGACTCAGCTTCGTTTCGGCCATCGTGCAGGCCTTGATGATCGCGGTGTCGCGCTTCAGGTTTTGATCATTGCGAATCTGTTCGATGCAGTCGAAGACTTCCCTCATGCAGGGCCGGTTTTGGTCCAGGCAACTCTGGTAGTAGGCAAGGGAAAGATACACATCGCCGTAGTTTTCCAGAAATTTTGGAATCAGCTTGACTTCGATATTCAGCGCCTCCGCCAAACTCTCGATGTTGCGCAAGACGACTTCCTTGTCGGGATTCATAATAAGTGCCGTGATATCGCCAAAATCGAAGATCTCCTTGTGATCTTCGCCGAAGAGCGAGATCAAGAGCGGCCTGGTGAATTCGATCATGTATTTCGATAGCTCCCGCTTCTTCTCGATGGAGAGTTGCAGGCACTCATAATCGTCGACTTCGATACCAAGTCTACGTAACTCGATACGGAGACTGTAAACATCGAAGCTGGCCAGTGGGCCCAAGGCAGCGATCATTTCCAGATCACCGTAGGTTTCTTCAGTGAACTGGAATACACGACCGAGATCTTTTGGCGGAATTTGCCCGCTGCCGGTCTCGGCGCCGGAAAACAGCTCGATCACCCCCTCCAGCTGCCAGTTCTTTATCAATCTCGCCTTACGCAGCCCCTCCATCTGCAGTGGCAACATGGAAAGTGGCAGAATGTGAAGCGAATCTTTATCTAGCTCTGTATTTTCTGGAAACCTGATCATTTTTTCAACCGCCGTTATCGCCATATTGGATTGGGGAAAACTGGCACTAGACGTCAAACATCACGAATTCGCGTGGAATACAATGAGATTGCAATTTATGGTTCCATTGTATTTAAATTCTATGAACAAATACACTCTATAATTAGTAGGTCGACTTCCAACATCACAGAAGTAACAATTTCTTTTTCACAAATATAATATTGTTTATCAGACTATTATTAGTCAAAATATGATGAAAATATCATTATTTTGTTTATATAATTGTAAAATTTTTGTAAATTTGACATTTGTACTACCATTTTTTCAATATTTTTGGTTTATTTACTTTGTTCTTTGATAGAGAAAAAGACTATTAACTAAACAATCGCGCGAATATTACGCACAATTAACAACCGCCTTATACGCGAATTGCAAGTTCTTCACTTCACCCGCGAAATCGCATCGCGAAAATTTTTATCCCGCAAAGCGTGTATTTCTCTGGAACACGCCGGTGTGGGAAAAAACAACCCCTTAGTGCTATTTCGGAAAGCCCCTATCGATGCCGCATCGAGAATGGTCTCAGAAAGAAACGCCTCTACCGAGACCGTGGCGGGAAAAGGGAACATGTCCGGTCGCAACCGCCATTTC
The DNA here is from genome assembly GCA_021776145.1 of Kiloniellaceae bacterium. GTDB lineage: Bacteria > Pseudomonadota > Alphaproteobacteria > Kiloniellales > Kiloniellaceae > JAJFGM01. The sequence goes on from JAJFGM010000191.1 coordinate 12,256, forward strand.
CGATAACCGGCCGGTCTGTTCGCCGCCGAACGCCGCCGCGTCCCGGCTTAATTGATCCGCACAAGTCGCGCGATCAACAGCTCTCAACGAAATTGCCAAAAAGGCATGGCCGTGGAGCTTCGTACCAATTTCGGGAGGCCCGCCGGATCCGACAATTCCGGGCCCAACGTCCGAACGGAACAAATGCCCGCTCGAACCATCGCTCTAATCGTCTTCAGGCGGCAAATTGAGCTCGATGTGCAGCTCTCTGAGGCGCTCTTCCGGCACTTTCGCGGGGGCCTGCATCATCAAGTCCTCGGCGCGCTGGTTCATCGGGAAGGCCACGACCTCGCGAATGTTGGGTTCGTCGGCCAGAAGCATGACAATGCGGTCGATTCCCGGCGCCGAGCCGCCGTGCGGTGGTGCCCCAAACTTGAGCGCCGAAAGCATGCCGCCGAAATGCGACTCCACCGCCTCGGGACCATAACCGGCGATGGCAAAGGCCTTGTACATGACCTCGGGCAAATGGTTGCGGATGGCTCCGGAGGAGAGTTCGACACCGTTACAAACGATATCGTATTGATAGGCCTTGATGCTCAAGGGGTCCTCGGTCTCCAGGGCCGCCAAGCCGCCCTGCGGCATGGAAAAGGGATTGTGGCTAAAATCGATCCTACCGCTGTCCTCGTCGAGTTCGTACATCGGGTAATCGGTGATCCAGCAAAAGCGAAAGGTATTGGGCTCTAGCAGTTCAAGGTCATCACCCAGTTTGTTGCGCACCTTGCCCGCCAGTTTCGCGGCATCGACTTCCTTGCCGCAGGCAAAGAAGACGGCGTCGCCATCACCTAGACCGGCTACCAGACGGATCTCTTCGACCAGCGCCGCATCCAGGTTCTTGGCAATCGGACCCTTGGCTTCGCCATCCTCGGCGAAGGAGATGTAGCCGAGGCCTGGCGCGCCTTCGCCGCGCGCCCAGTCGTTCATCTTGTCGAAGAAACTCCGCGGTCGCGCCGCCGCGCCTGGGGCCGGAACGGCGCGCACGACGGAGCCGCCCTCGATCGCCTTGGCAAATATGGAGAATCCGGAACCGCGGAAGGCTTCACTGACGTCGGCAATCTCGATTGGATTCCTCAGATCCGGCTTGTCGGAGCCATACTTCAACAAGGATTCGGCAAAGGGAATGCGTGGGAACGGCGTCGGCGTAACACTGCGGCCATCGGCGAACTCTTCGAAAACACCCCCAAGAACAGGCTCAATAGCAGCAAAAACATCCTCTTGCGTAACGAAGCTCATCTCGAAATCGAGCTGGTAAAACTCACCCGGCGAACGGTCGGCGCGACTGTCCTCGTCGCGAAAGCAGGGCGCGATTTGGAAGTACTTCTCAAAGCCAGCGATCATCAGCAGCTGTTTGAACATCTGCGGCGCCTGCGGCAGGGCATAGAACTTGCCGGGATGCAGACGGCTGGGTACGAGGTAGTCGCGCGCGCCCTCGGGGCTGCTGGCGGTGAGGATCGGGGTCTGGATCTCGTTGAAACCCTGCTCGGTCATGCGCCGGCGGATCGAGGCGATGACCTGGCTGCGCAGGCGGATCTTGGCTTGCATCTTGTCGCGCCGCAGGTCGAGGTAGCGGTAGCGTAGGCGCGTCTCCTCGCCGGCATCCTCTTCGGAGTTGACCTGCAGAGGAAGCAGTTCCGCCTTGGATTGCACGACCATCTCGTCGGCACGTACCTCGATCTCGCCGGTCGGCAGCGTCCGGTTCACCGTCTCGGCCGTGCGTTCGATAACCGGACCGGTGATGGTCAACACACTCTCGGGCCGCGCCGATTCAAGCTGCTTGAATAGCGGACTCGATACGTCGATGACGCACTGAGTTAGACCAAAAGCATCGCGCAGGTCGACAAAAAGCAGCTGCCCGTGGTCGCGCTTGCGGTGGACCCAGCCGGAAAGCCGAACCGTCTCGCCTGCGTGTGAAAGCCGCAGCTCGCCGCAGCTGTGGGTACGATAGGTATGCATCAGCCGAATCCTGATCTGAAAGCGCGAAAACCTGGAAGATTGAGGCGCAGAAAAGGCACCGAAGCACCCCTCTTTGTCAAGGCCGCCCCAGGGCCGCGGTCGGCGAATTCAACCACTATGGGGATATCCTAAAGCCGCTCACCGGGCAGAGTGAATTGGCCTTCCGCGATCATTGCCGCCAGCCGCTCGATCTCGGCTCCCATCGGCCGATCTTCGTCCAGCGGCGCAACGACGGACCGCAGCCTTTTCAGTACGGTAGTCAGGGAGGGCGCCAGATCGTCACCCAAACCGCGCAGCTCGACCGCCTGCGCCGATATGAGCAGCTCAATTGCTGTCAGGCAACGGCCGCGTCGCAGCAATGCCAACAAAGCCTTGGCTGCGAGAGGTGCATTGGTCAGCAGATCTTCGGTTCCATCGGCGTTGACGCTTGGCCAAAGCGGCACGGGCTGGGACTGGTGCAAAATCTCCGCGGTCAGCGCCTCGGCGACCTTCATCACCGGCGCAAAGCCGTTGGAATTGGGGCCTGGGCGCGCCAGGAACAGTGGCAAATCAGTGTAGCGTGCCGACAAAAGCTTGGCACATCGCGCCAATTGCGACACCGCCATCTGCGCCAGGGCCCGGGAAAGGGCCTCCATGACGACCGTCAACAAGGGCGTGTGATAGGCCCCGGCCGAGCGAATCTCATCGCTTTTAAGGACAACGATGGGATTATCACTGGCACCGTTAATCTCGGCTTCGGCGGCGCTGCGGGCAAAATCCAGCGTCGCCAGCACCGCGCCCTGGACCTGGACAGCGTTGCGCAGCGATAGCGGGTCCTGCAACCGCCGCGCCGCGCCGGGCCGATTCAGGGCGCCGCCAGCGAGTAAGCCGGCCAGTTGCCCTGCCGCCCGGGCCTGTCCCGGCTGCGGCCGCGCCGCCAAGATGGCGGGATCGAGCGGTGAGAGATTGGCGCGAAAGCCCTCCATCGCCAGTGCGGTCGAGATCTGAACCGCGGCAACAAGCTGCGCTGCCTCGGCAACGCCGAGCGCCGCAAGGGCACCCGAAAAGCTCGCGTGGTTGGCCAGGGCCAGACCATCGCGCGGGGCCAGCCGCAAGGGCTCGAGCCCGGCTTCCGCCAGAGCCTCGGTCGCGGGCTTGTGGTGGCCGGCGGCATCTTGCATCCCGCCCTCGCCGATCAATGCCAAGCCCATGGTCGCGCCCCAGCAGAGGTCGCCGGCGCCGATCGACGCTGTCTCGCCAATCACCGGAGTCAAACCTTCGCCGAGGCAGGCGCGCAAGTGGTCGGCGACGGCAGGACTGGCGCCGGCGGCGCCGCGCAGCAATGTGTTGAGGCGGACGATCATGGCCGCGCGCACCTGTCCCGCCGGCAGGGGCGCGCCGCCGGCATGCGCCCGGCCGCGCAGGGTGCGATAGGAAAAATCCGCCAAGGCCTGGCGCGGAAGGGTCTCGCCGACCCGCGCCCCGAGGCCGGTGTTCAGCCCGTAAACCGGGTCGCCGCGTTGCAGCGCCCGCTCTACAACCGCTCGAGCGTGACGCAGGCGCGCCAGCGCGTCGGCGGCGAATTCCAACTCAAGGCCGGTTGAGCCGGCCGCCCGATGCAACTGCTCGGCTGTCAGGCTCTCGCCGTCCAACAGCAAAGTTTCGGCCATCTCGATCGCCACCTTTCCTCAATGTGGGCCTTTACTCCGTGCCGTCACCATGGTCGCCCTTGGCATACGGCCGTGCCCCGACAACGGTGAATGCACACCATTTGATCCTTGTAACCCTTGCATGAGCTATGTCATGCAACACTATGCAAAGGCGCCGCACCGAAACGCGGCCGCGGCTGGCCGGGTCGCCAACCCCAAGCCTGGTACGGCCGACCGATCGACAACCGAGTGTTCGGGGCGAGCGAGCCAAGAGGCAGCTTCCGCTCCAGCGACGAACAAGG
>JAJFGM010000192.1 GCA_021776145.1 Kiloniellaceae bacterium
TCGTACCAGGTCACCGGAGGCGGCAGGCTGGCCATGTATTCCGGCGTCTGCCGCGAGCGCGTGGTGAAGAGATTGACGTAGCCTTCCATGGTCGGCTCGAAGACCACTTTCGGTGGATAGGAAATCGAATCCGGCGGCGTCTTGAAGCCGGTCGCGAAAATCCACAAGAGTGGAATCATGGTGACTAGAGCATAAAAAATGACCGCCGCCCCGGCGATACGCTTGATCCAGGGATTCGGCCCAGTGGCGACGTGGACTGCGGCAACGTGGACTGTCGTGGGCGCACTCATCGCTGCTTCACCGCGTTCAGGGCCTTGACGTAGATGTTGGCGGCGCCGAACACCGTCACGAAAAGGATGATGGCGAAGGCCGAGGAATAGCCGGTGCGCCACTTCTCGAAGGCCTCGCGCTTGAGGTTGATGGAGGCCAGCTCGGTCACCGAACCGGGCCCGCCCGAGGTCAGCTCGACCACCAGATCGAACATCTTGAAGTTCTCGATGGCACGGAACAACACCGCCAGCATGAGGAAGGGCAGCACCATGGGAACGGTGATCGACCAGAACTGACGCCACGGCGAAGCGCGGTCGACCTCGGCGGCCTCGTAAATGCTGTCGGGGATCGAACGCAGCCCGGCCAGACAGATCAGCATGGTGTAGGGCGTCCACATCCAGGTATCGACGATGACGATCGCCCAGGGCGACAGATCGACATCGCCAAGCATCTGGAACGACGAGGGATCGATCCCGGTGAAGAAGGAGACGATGTAGTTGAAAAGGCCGATCTGCGGCTGATAGAGGAAAGTCCAGAAATTGCCGACCACCGCCGGTGACAGCATCATTGGCAAGAGGATGATGGTGGTCCACATACCGTGGCCGCGGAACTGGCGATTGATCAGCCAGGCCAGGCCGAACCCGAGCAGGACCTGAAAAAACATGGTCCAACAAAGAAAGTGCGCGGTCACCTGCATGTTGTGCCAGATGTCGGGATCCGACAGCACGCGTTCGTAGTTGCGCAGGCCGACGAACTCTATGCCACGCGACGCGCGGTTGGCCTTGAAGTTGGTGAAGGAGAGATAAATCGTCCAGACCAACGGAAAGATATTGATCGCCAGCAAGAGAACGATCGTCGGCGAAATGAACAGCCAGGCGATGGCGCGATCCGACAGCCCGCGCACCTGACGTGCTACCGCCGGCGGCGTGGCGCCAGCGGCACTCCTCGCGGCGTTCTTGGCGGCCTGGGCGATCATGGAGTCACTGCTTTGGGTCATCGCTCGATTGATAATTTACAAACAGGAAATCATTGAGGGTTTGCAAGACGGCTAGTCCCGCCCGCCAGTCGGCGGGCGGGAAAGCGTAGGGCCTTAAAGCAAACCTTCGTCCTCGAAGGTTTCCGTCCAGTCCTCGATCAGCTTGTCGAGCGCTTCCTGGGCCGTGCCCTGATCGGCGACGACATAGTCGTGCAGGCGCTTTTGCATGGCCAGCAACAGCTCGGCATAGGCCGGCTCTTGCCAGAAGTCCTGGACGCCGCCCATCGCCTTGAGGAAGTCGGCCGCGAAGGGCGCGGTGTCGGCAAAGCCGGGATCGAGCAAAACCGACGTGTGGCAGGAATAGCCGCCCAAGGACCACCACTTCTGCTGCACCTCGGGAGTGGCGAACCATTTGATGTACTGCAGCGCTTCCTTCTTCTTGTCGGAATAGGAAACCACCGAGATCCCCTGTCCGCCGAGGGTCGAGCCCGCGACCTTCTGGCTCGGATTGACGAAGAAGCCGATCTTATCGCCACCAACGTTCGGGTCCTTGTAGAGCCCGGGGAAAAAGGCGAACCAGTTCATCATCATCGACACCTGGCCGGACTTGAACATGTCCAGGTTGGCGCTCATGTAGCTGTCGGTGTAACCCGGCGGGGTGCAGCACTCGTAGAGCGCCTTGTAGAACTCAAGCGCCTCGACGGCGTTGGCGGAATTCACGTAGCCGGCCATGTCATAGGCTTTGTCCGGGTTCTGGTATTGGAAGCCCCAGGAATAGAGCGCGCCGGTCGCGCCCATGGTAATGCCCTCCGAACCGCGCTCGGTGAAGATGCCGATGCCGTAGACCTTCTTGCCGTCGACATCGCGGCCCTGAAAGAACTCGGCGATGTCTTTCATTTCGGTCCAGGTCTCCGGCGCGTCCAGCTCGCGGCCGTACTTGCCCTTGAACTCGGCCCGCAACTCCGGCTTGGAGAACCAGTCCTTGCGGTAAACCCAGCCGTTGGCGTCGCCCATGGCCGGCAGCGCCCAATAGTTCGGCGAACCCTTGGGCCAGGTCGAATAGGCATAGACCGTGGCCGGCAGGAAGTCGTCCATCGAGATGCCTTCGGAATCGAAGAACTCGTTCAGCTTGACATAGTGGCCGTTTTCCGCCGAACCGCCGATCCACTGGCTGTCGCCGATCATCAGATCGCAAAGCTTGCCGCCGGAATTCAACTCGTTGAGCATGCGGTCGGCAAAGTTCGGCCAGGGCACGAACTCGAACTTCATGTCGATGCCGGTTTGCGCCGTGAAATCCTTGGATAGTTCGACAAGGGCATTTGCCGGATCCCACGCCGCCCAGCACAGGGTAATTTCCTCGGCCTGCGCCTCAGATTTATCGAAGGTCCCGGTCACCGCCACCGCGGCGGCGGCACACGCCACTGCTGTCTTAAAAAATCCTTGCATTACTTTCCTCCCATCCGAATTGCGACGAGCCATGCTCGACGTCGAGGGCCTTGGCCCACCCAGGGACCACCGCTGGCGGCCCTGAATTCCAGTTTCGCGCCATGGACGTCTCTGCCCCGCGCTGTTTAGTGTTTTTTTTAGTAAACTCTAGTTCACTAAAATTAGCAAGCCTATATATCAGCGTTTCTTACGATTCTTGATCTACCGCCCTAAAGTTTTACCCACCCCCCGCCGGTCCGTGACGAGCGCACGCTCGCCTCGATAAAGGCGACACCACGGGCGCCGTCGTCGACCGTCGGAAAGAGGACCTCGGCGGCTGCCGCGTCGCCGGCCTTATGGGCGCGGATCGCGGCCGCTGCCTCGCCATAGATGTTTGCAAAACCTTCGAGATAGCCTTCCGGGTGCCCCGGTGGAATGCGCGTCATGCGCCCGGCCGCCGCGCCGGCGCCGGCACCGCCGCGGGTGATCAGACGCTTGGGTTCGCCAAGCGGCGTGTACCAGAGGTAATTCGGGTCTTCCTGCGCCCACTCCAGGCCGCCCTTGCTGCCGTATATGCGCAGCCGCAATGCGTTCTCGTTGCCTGCCGCCACCTGGCTGGCCCACAGCATGCCGCGGGCGCCACCCTTGAAGCGCAACAGCACCTGCACATTGTCGTCGAGCCGACGGCCGGCGACGAAGGTGGTAAGGTCGGCGCAGAGCTCGTCGAGTTCGAGTCCACTGACGAAACAGGCGAGATGATAGGCATGTGTGCCGATGTCACCGACGCAGCCGCCGGCGCCTGCACGCGCCGGATCGGTGCGCCAAGCCGCCTGTTTCTGTTCACTGTCCTCAAGCTTCTCGCTCAGCCAATCCTGCGGGTATTCGCTTTGCACCAGACGGATATCGCCGAGTTCGCCCGCCGCCACCATCTCGCGCGCCTGACGCACCATGGGATAACCCGAGTAGTTGTGGGTCAGCGCGAAGACGACGCCCTTGGCGGTCACCAGTGTTTGCAACGCGGCGGCCTCGGCGCTGCTGATAACCAGCGGCTTGTCACAGA
>JAJFGM010000193.1 GCA_021776145.1 Kiloniellaceae bacterium
TTTCCTGTTTGCGATCTTGCTCATTGAAACAAGGCCCTACAGCACGCTGCGCCCGCCGTCCATGACGATGTTCTGGCCGGTCATGTAGGTCGAGGCGTCGGAACAGAGGAATTGCACGGCGGCGCGGTACTCGTTGCGCTCGGCCATGCGGCCGGCCGGGATGAGGTCGGTCAGGCGGGCGACGAAGTCTTCCGGCTGGCCGGTATGGACGCCGCCCGGCGACAGGGCGTTGCAGCGTACCCCCCGGTCGGCCCAATAGGTGCCGACATAGCGGGTGAGGCCGATCAGCGCCGTCTTGATCACCGAATAGGTCACCGGCTTCACCGGTTGGCGATCCTCGGCGAGGCCGGCTTGGCGGTAGAGCCGCTGGTCCGGGGCAAAAACCGAGAGGTCGGAGGCGATGTTGAGGATGACGCCGCCGCCGCGGGCCGCCATGGCGCTGCCGAAGGCCTGGGCGCAGAGAAAGGCGCCGGTCAGGCCGACCGAAAGCTGGAAGTCCCAGTCGGCCAGGGCGAAGGTCTCGAAGCGCGTCGGCTCCAAGCCGCCGCCGGGTTTGACCTTGGGGTCGATGGCGGCGTTGTTGACCAGGATATCGACCGGCAGCTCGGCGGCCAGGGCCGCGATGGACTCGGGGTCGGTGACGTCGAGGGCGCGCGGCACGACCCGCGCCGTGCCGAATGTGTCGCTCAGGTCTCGCACTGCCGCCGCCGCGGCATCGGCGTCGAGGTCGCTGACGACGACACGGGCGCCGGCCTCGAGCAGCGCCGCGGCGTGTTCCGGACCCAGCAGTCCAGCGGCGCCGGTGATCAGCGCCGTGCGGCCGCCGAGGTCATAGGCCGTGCCTTCGAAGGGCGTGCCGCTTTTCGACTTTGGGCTCATCGCAATTGCCCCCCGTCGGCGACGAGGATCTGCCCGGTGATAAAGCCGGCGCGCGGCGAAGCCAGGAAACAGACGAGATCGGCGATCTCGTCCGGCCGGCCGAGGCGGCGCAGGGCGACTTCGCGCTGCAACAGGCTCTCGACCGCGGCCGGATCCTCGCCCATCTTGCGGTCCCAGGTGCCACCCTTGAACATGATGTTGCCCGGCGCCACGGCGTTGATGCGCACGCCATCGGCGGCCAAGGGCCGGGCGACGTTGCGGACATAGGCGTTGAGCGCCGCCTTGGCCGCCGAATAGGTGGCCGGTGCACCGAGCGCGGCGAGGCCGCAGATCGAGGAAATGCAGACGATAGAGCCGCCGCTTTCGGTCAGCGCCGGGCGTGCCGCCTCGATCAGGTTGCTGGCCGACCAGAGGTTCAGCTCGAAGACGCGCTGCCATTCGGCCGGCGTTTCCTCGCCCGGTGGCACCGAGGCGCCCGAGCCGACGTTGCAGACCAGAAGGTCCAGTCGGCCCCAGAGGCCGCGCGCCGCCGTGACAACTTCGGCCGCCGTCGCCGCGTCGGTGATGTCGCCGGGATGGGTGCTGGCATGGTCCGCGAAAGCGCCGGCCATCGCCGTCAGCGCCGCCGCGTCGCGGCCATTGAGCGCGAGGTCGCAGCCCTCGGCGGCGAGCCCCTCGGCGATGGCCTTGCCGATGCCGCGGCTGGCGCCGGAGACCAGCGCCGCCTTGCCTTTGAGTTGCAAGTCCATCAGGCGGCCTCCGCCAGCCATTGCTGGACCATGTCGCGGTAGCGGCAGGCGGCGCCCCTATCGTCGCCGTCGGCGGCGCGGGCGGTTTGCAGGATGAAGTTGCGGCGGTAGCCGATTTGCTTCAGCAGACGAAAGACCTTGGGCAGCTCGGCATCACCGTCGCCGAGCGGCACCGTGGTGCCGCCACGCACGCGGTCCTTGACGTGGACGTTGGCGATGAAGTCGCCGTAAGCGGCGATCTCGTCGGCGGCATCGAAACCGAGGCCGGCGGAATTGCCGATGTCGTAGTTGATGGCAAACGCGCCAGCCGGGAAGTCCGCGATGAACTGGCGTAGGCGCTGCGGCGCGAAGTCGGACTCGAAGATGATCTGTACCCCGGCATCGCTCAACAGCGGGCGCCGTCCCTCGAGACCGGCGCGCAGCAGGTCTTCTTGGCGCGGGTTCGTCAGGGCGCCGTTGTCGACCAGCGGGATCAGCACCTGGCGGATTCCCACCTCGCCGGCGGCAGTGACGATGGCCTCGAAGTCGTCGAGCAGTTGCCCGCGGACCCTGCCTTCGGCCTTGTAGAAGGGCGCCTGCATGAAGCAGTCGCCGGTCAGCGAGCCGACCGTCACGCCATGGCGGTCGACGAGGTCGCGGATCTCGTGGCGCCCGGCGGCGGTCATCAAGGGGTTCTCATGCAATCGCGCCTGGTCGAGGGTCCATTCCATCAGGGGAAAGCCGAGCGTTTCCGCACGGGCGAATTCTTCGCGCCACTGTTGCCAGGGGAAGGCCTGGATCTTGCCGTCCACCGGCGGCGACAAGCGGCCCTGCATGAAACCGATCTTATGCATGTGTCTGGTCCATTGCCCTTTGGTCCATCGCTGGCGCTAAACCATGCCCTTGGCGGTCCAGCCGCCGTCGATGAAAAGATCCTGACCGGTCATATAGGCCGAGGCCTCGCTGGCCAGGAAAATCGCCGGCCCGACCAGGTCGTCGGGATGGCCCCAGCGCCCCAGAAGCGTGTGCTGAAGGCGCTGGCGGTTAAGGGCCGCGTCGCGGTAGCTGGCGTCGGTCATGGCTGTGTGGATGTAGCCCGGCGCCAGGCTGTTGACGCGGATGCCACGCCCGCCGAAGTCGACCGCCAGCGCCTTGGTGAGCAGCCGCAGGCCGCCTTTCGAGGCGATGTAGCCGGGATTGTCGGGAAAACCGAGGGCCGAGGCGATGGAGGTGACGTTGACGATCGAGCCGCCGCTCATGTGCGCCGCCGCCGCCAGGCAGCAGGCATAGACGGCCGTGAGGTTGACATCCAGGGTGCGCTCGAAGGCGGCCATCAAGGCCTGGTTGTCGCGGCTTGGCGGCGCCTGGCTGATCCCCGCCGCGTTGACCAGAATGTCGATGCTCCCGCCGTCGGCCGCCTCGGCGCAAAGCGCGGCGAAGCTCTCGCTGTCGGTGACGTCGCAGCGGCGATAGCTTAGACCGGAGGCGGAGACATCGCTGTTTGACGAGCGTCCGATGCCGGTTACCGTCGCCCCGGCATCGGCCAGCCCGGCGGCGATGGCGGCGCCTATACCGCGCGAGGCGCCGGTGACAACAGCGGTTTTGCCGTCGAGGCGGAAGAGCTGTGCCGCATTGGGGCTCATAGCTGATCCAATCCATAACCCCGCATGATGGCGGCGCAGAGCGTCAGATCCTCGGCATTGTCGATCTGGAACATCTTGTGGCGCGCCATCAGGTGCATGCCTATGCGGCCGCCGAGGCGGTTATTCTCCCGCCGCAGCAGCTGCGGCGTAAAGACATAAAAGGAACCGTTCTCCAGGTAGCCTTTCTCGATCGCCTGACGGCGGCGGCGGTTGCGGTGGTCGTAGTTGACCGAGGCGGCGGTACCGTCGGGGTTCTGTTTCCAGGTGAAGAAGTCCTCGACCTCGGTCACCGACAGCAGGCTGTCGTAATTGCCCTCGGCGAAACGCGCCAGGGCGGCGTCGAGATCGGCGGCCTCGCGCAGCGGCGAGGTCGCCTGCATGGCGACCACGGTCCGCACCGCCACGCCCGCCGACTCGATGGCGTCGAGTGCGTGCAGCCAGGCCGATTCCGAGCTGGCGGTGTCGCCGGAAATATTTTGCGGACGTGGGATCGGGTGTCCGCCCCAGGTCTCCGCGACGGCAAGGATCTCCGGGTCGTCGGAGGAAACCCAGACCGAATCGATACCATCGGCGGCGCGTGCCTGGGCGATCGACCAGGCCAGCAGCGGGCGGCCGCAGAGGTCGAGCAGGTTCTTGCGGGGCAGGCCCTTCGAGCCGCCGCGCGCCGGAATGACGGCAACCGTTTCGCTCACCGGCCGACCCGTTGCGTCAGTGGTGCGATCGCGCGTCTCAGAACCATTGCTCCAGCCTTTCCAGGGCCAGCCAAAAGCCCTCGCCGGTGTTCTTGTGCCCCTGCCAGATTTCCGGGATGAAGCCGATTCCCGGCGCCGTCTCGTCGAGCGCCGCGGCCATGGCGGCGAAATCGATCTCGCCGGTGCCGACCTGAATGCCCTCGCCGTCGACACCGGCGGCGTCGCCCAGGTGCAATTGCGCGCAATAGGGGCCGAGACGGCGCAGCAGAGCGTCGTAGTCCCAGCCGAAGTGATTGGCTGCCAGCTTGCTGTGGGACACGTCGAGACAGATCCTTAAATCCTCCGCGGCGCAGTAGTCGGCCGTTTCCTCCGGCTCGATGAAGATATTCTGATGCCGTTGGCCGCCGAAGTGCCAGGGGAAGGGTGCCATGGTCTGCGGGATCAGCTCGACGCCGTCGCGGTCGAGCGCTTTCAGGCTCTTGGCGAGGCGCGCGTAGCGCGCCTGCTTGTCCGCCGGCGTGATCGGCCGATCCATGGAAAAACCGCCCACGTTGGCGACGACGACCGGGCGCTCGGTTCTGGGAAAGTAGGGTTTCAGCGCGCGGGTCAGGTCGATGACGCGTTGTGTCTGGGTCAGCGAATAGGCGCGGTAATCGTCGTCCGCCGTGGTCAGGTCCATGAGATGACTGCCGGCGAAGAGCTCGGGCGCGTGTACCGCCAGGCCGATCTCGTAGGTGCCGGTCAGGAAATCCGCCGGGTCGAGGTCCAGGTCCTTGTAGCTGAGGTGGAACTCGACGAAGTCGGGTCGGCACAGGCCGAGGAATTTGCCGTAGTCGTGATAGCGTACCGGAATGCCCCAGGGGCGGCGGAAGTTGTAGGCGCGGGCGGCAGTGGGGCCGTCGCTGAGATCGCTGGCATAGAGGAAGTCCTCGGCCGCCAGGTCGCGGCCGAGGCGGCGCCCGACAAGCCGGTCGTAGGCCTGCGGCGAGAGTCCCTTGCCGGGGCTCTTGACGGCAATGTCGTCGGCCGCGACGACCTGTCCCGCCGCCAGGGGGCGGGCCGCGACCAGGCTCTTGCCGAGGTTCTCGCGGTTGATCAATTCGCCCTGGTTGAGCCGGCGTTCGCCACCCTCCGCGCCCATGGCCTGCTCGATCTGGCGGATGCCCTCGACCAGGGATTTGAAGTCGTCGACTTCCAGACTGGCGGCGTGGTCGGGGCCTTCCATGCCGCGGTCGAGGGTGAAGTGGCGTTCGACGATCTGCGCGCCAAGCGCGACGGCGGCGAGGGTCACGGCAGTACCGCGTTCGTGCCCGGAATAGCCGACGACGGGATGCATCTGCCGCAAGTGCCGCAGGAAATGCAGATTGATGTTGGCGAAGGCGGCGGGATAGGTGGAATTGCAGTGAAGCAGGGCGAAATCGGCGCCGCGTTCGGCGAGAAAGGCCCGTGTCGCTTCGATTTCCGCCGTTTCCGACATGCCGGTCGAGAGAATGAGCGGCTTGCCGGTCGCCGCCAGGGCGGCGATCAAGGGCAGATTGGTGAGATCGGCCGAGGCGACTTTGTAGGCGGTGACGCCGATATCTTCCAAGCGGGCCAGCGAGTGTGAGTCCCACGGCGTGCAAAGATAGACCAGGCCGCGTTCGGCGCAGTGCCGCGCCAAGGCCGCGTGCTGCTCCGTGGTGAGCTCGAAACGGCGCAGCAGATCAAGGGTGTATTCGACCGCCAGATCGTCGTCCTCGCCGCGCAGGCTGCGACCGCGGTAGACGGCGTCCAGACAACGCATCTGGAACTTGGCGCAGTCGGCGCCGGTCTCGGCGGCGCGGTCGATCAGGTCGATGGCGCGGTCGAAGTCGCCGTTGTGGTTGGTGCCGATTTCGGCAATGACAAAAACCGGGCAGCCGGGACCGACACGCTGTTCGCCGATGGCAAAACCCGGCTTTTGCAAGGCCGTCATTTCGCCTCGGCCTCGGCGCG
>JAJFGM010000194.1 GCA_021776145.1 Kiloniellaceae bacterium
CCGGTGTGAAAGCCAAGTTAGTGCTTCAAGAGCACGCCGCGGACCTTGGTGAAGATCTCGTCGATATGTTTTTCTTCGCAGACCAGCGGCGGCGAGAACAATATGCAGTCACCCGTCAGCTTGACCATGACGCCGGCTTCATAAAGCTCTTTCATGATGGCGTAGCCGCGCGCGCCGGGTTTGTCGGCCGGTGCCAAATCGACACCGCCGAGCAGGCCGTAGCCGCGCACGTCGGTGGCGATGGGAAGATCGCCCAGTGAATAGAGTGCCTCGATAAACTTCGGCGACATTTTCGCGGCGTTCTCGACCAAGCCTTCCTCTTCAAAGATGTCACGCGTTGCGAGCGCGGCCGCCGCGGCCACGGGACAGCCGGAATAGGTGTAGCCGTGGAACAGCGCGATGGCGGTGTCGGGGGCGGAATCGTTGATCGTCTCGTAGATCTTGTCGCTGCAGGCCACCGCCCCCATTGGCACCACGCCGTTGGTCAGGGCCTTGGCCATGGTGATCATGTCGGGAACCACATCGAAGGCGTCGGCGGCGAATTGTTCGCCGGTACGGCCGAAGGCGCAGATAACCTCGTCGAAAATCAGCAGGATGTGGTGCTGGTCGCAGATTTCGCGCAACCGCTTCAGGTAGCCTTTCGGCGGCACCAGGACACCGGTCGATCCGGCGATCGGCTCGACGATGCAGGCGGCGATCTGGTCGGCCCCATGCAGGTCGACGAACCGTTGCAGGTCATTGGCCAGTTCGACACCACCGGTTTCAGGCTCTCCGACGCACTTGTTGTGCTCGGCGAGCATGGTGTGGCGCAGATGCACTGCCCCGGGCAAACCCAGTCCGAAGGCCTTGCGGTTGTTGACCAGGCCAGCCACGGACAGTCCGCCGAAATTCACCCCGTGATAGGCGCGTTCGCGCCCAACCAAACGCATGCGTTCACCCTCGCCGCGCGCCTTGTGATAGGCCAGAGCGATCTTCAAGGCCGACTCGACGGCCTCGGAACCGGAGTTCGAAAAGAAGATGTTGTTGAGATCGCCGGGCGTAACAGCGGCCAAGCGGCGCGCGAACTCGAAGGACTTCGGATGGCCGAACTGGAATGGCGGAATGTAGTCCATTTCCAGGAGGGTCTGGTGGACCGCTTCCGCGATTTCGCGCCGACCGTGTCCGGCGGCGACGCAGAACAGGCCCGCCGAGCCATCGATCACGGCGTCTCCGCGGTCGGTGGTGTAGTACATCCCCTTGGCAGCTGTCATGATTCTGGGATTGGCCTTGAAATCCCGGTTGGAGGTGAACGGCATCCAGTGTTGTTCAAGAGAATTGGGAAGTTCGGGCACGAAGTTCATGGCTCAAGCACCTTGGTTTTGCGGCATTGCATCTGGGGTTTTGCGGCATTGCATCTGGTCCAAGACTAGCATTGCATCTGGTCCAAGACTAAGTGTGGCGCCAAATCGGTGCTAGGACCAATTCAAAACTAATATTAAGGCCAGCAGCTCCGGCAGTTGGCAGGATCCGGAACCGGTGCCAAGCATCGCCGGCAGCCATGCGGCCCGCAGAAATGTCGGTCAAGCACGTACATTTTTTGCATTTGGGGAATATCCCTGGATCCCGTGGCCCCGGTATGCTGTCGGGCTGGAGGATAACCGGGCTTTTTGCCCGGCGCGGGTTGCCAAATTTCCTCGGCAAGTCAATGCAATAAAAAATAAGAACAAAATTCAATAAAATACAATATATATTATAATTACAATTAGTCATAAAATATTCATTTAACTCACTGGAAATAATTGCGTGTGATAATAAAAACAGTCGCGCTCATAACGGAGCGTCGCTTAGCACGAAGCGAGCCCCGCCGCCCTGCGATCCCCCCCGAAGCGGCGGGGCTTACTTTGTCCACTTGCGCGCCAAGGATCCGATTCCCTTCGGATCGGTTTGCCGGCTTGCGCTGCTTTTCCCCGAACAGCGGCATCGGCGGCGGCATTTTATTCAAACGGCCCCCTGCATCGACTTGCCAAGACCGGGGCATCTTTCCCATAAAGTCGATCTCTTCGTTCGAATTTGGCGGAGCGATCTTGCATCCGCTTCCCAGGCAGTGTCCGATACCAGCGTCGCATGCATACCCTCCTTTGCTCATGGTCACGGCAATCGCCGTTCCGGGCCTAGGGTGGGTTCACAGCCAGTAAAGCGGGAGAATTGCTTGTTTTTGCACGGCCTTTCAGTACGCACATTTGCCGTTTTCCTTGCCGCTTTGCTGCCGATGACCGCAACGTCTCGCGCCACCCCCCTGAACTCTTGGGAATTTCAATGCATCCACGACATCGAGTCCGGCAGCAAAGTCTGCACGACGGAAATGCATCTGATGGAGAGTGGTGTCGAGTTCGTCCTCTATTTTGCCCATACCCACAAAGGCACTTCACCCTTCGTTGCCATCGGCGATGAACTGCCATTCCAGGTCATGCAGGTCCAGGTCGACGACAAGGAGCCGATCTTGGCGGAGACCTGCGAAACCGGGACTTGCTTTTTCGACAAGTCGAGCTCGCGCCTTTTGCTTTCGCAATTCAAGAAGGGAGGCACCGCCCGCATTACCATCTCGGCGCCGAACAACACTCTGCTCGACCGTGAAGTCACCTTGCTCGGCTTTTCTGCCGCTTACGGTCAATTTCGTTAGCCGAGCGACGCGACGCTACTCGGTTCCGTATAAAAGAGTCCCTTTATTTTCAGTCTATTATGGCCTGTGTCCTGCGTTCAAATCGTACCACTCAACCCCTTTGCGGGCCCTCTCGCGTGTAACGAGAGAACGCAAGAGGACACGGAGGGCAAGATGGCCAAGATTTTCGATCTCACCACCCAGACGCTCATCCACTATGCCGATGAAGCCCGGGTCCCCGCGCCCGGTGCCGAGGACAATGCCGCCATCGCGCATTTCGAGGCCAGCAACACCTTCAAGATCAGCAATCATCGTGGCGGGGTCTGGCTCGACGAGATCGAAGCTCGACGCCTGATGTCATATCTGCAAACCGCACTGGCGAGTTGATCCTCTGGACGCCCGAATCGTAGCCGGGCCAGGCACCGCGTCATCCATCGAATATTCTCGGAACTCCGCGATCTACGCGCCGTAACCCGGCGCGCCTTCGTGTGCGATCTCCTGTTTTTCGTGGCGGCCCCGAAAGCCTAGATCTTGGCTGAGGCATCCTGCTGTCGCCGCACCCCTGTTCACCAAGTCGCGGGCGGAGTTGTAGGCCCTCGCTCGCGTCGCTGGCGATCTCGGCAGGACGACCACAGCCGCCATTTATGGAGCCGTCGGCGCTTTTCTTAATCCCCGTTAACCCCCATCGGCGATTTTTCGCGTGAAAGATAACAAGGCCCCTTGAGGGGCAAATGGAAAACAGCAACAAGCACCAGGAGATCCGACATGTGTGAGAAATATGAAGACCATCCGCTGAACGGCCCCTTCCCGACCGACATCAGCGCGTAACCCCGCTGCCGCCGTAGGGCGGCCGTGTTTT
>JAJFGM010000195.1 GCA_021776145.1 Kiloniellaceae bacterium
CTCACCGGCTACAGTGATCCGCCGGCGGATGTGGAGCTGACGGACGGCCAGAACTACAACGCCTATTTCCCCGGCCACAAGCTGGCGATGGCGGCTCCGCTCTACGGCGATGACGTCGAGTACCAGGACGGGACGCCGGCGACCCTGGAGCAGATGTCGAGCGACCTCACCGCCTTCCTGACCTGGACCGCGGAACCCATGCTCGAGGATCGGCGGCGCATGGGCATCAAGGTCCTGCTGTTCCTGCTCGTTCTCACCGGCTTGCTCTATGCCGCGAAACGCAAAGTCTGGTCCGATCTGCATTGATTGGTTGGCTCGGTACCACATAGGAAAAGGCCGCAATCGCGCGGCCTTTTTCTTTCCGCGTCTTGTGGCAGAATGTGCCGCTGCGATGTCGCGTGGGCGTCGTCGAGGCGGGTGCTAGGGCAGATCCGGGTCACATGGTATCGCCAGCGGCGATCCATTGACCCGGTAAATCTGCTCTAACTATTTGATGTAGGGCGGATTCACATGTTTTGGCGGAACCACAAAGCGGTTCCGACAAAACATGATCCGCACTAGGGCCTGTTGAGATTCAGGTTACGGCCTCGGGCCCGGATCGTCCCTTGGCCAAATTGGCCCGCAGTGCGGAGCGAGAAGGAAGGACATGCAGCGCATATTCGACGCCGAGCGACGCGGCTGCGGGCCAATTGGGCCGAACCCCTTCGGGGCGGGGCGTATTTTTGCCAGGGCCGCGTCGCGCGCGGCTTGTGGGGGGCCCACCCCCATTGGGCTCGACTGGGGCGCCACGCGCTCCTTGCCCTGGCAAAAATCCGCTCCCGCCGAGACCGCAACCTGAATCTCAACAGGCCCTAGAGGAGACCCTATGAATCAGAACGAAGCTTCGCCGGTGATCGGCGTCATTGGTGGCAGCGGCGTCTACGACATTGCCGGTCTAAGCAACACCCGCTGGCAAGCCGTTGGATCGTCATTTGGCGCGCCCTCTGACGAGCTGCTGTTCGGCGAACTCGATGGCCAACGGCTGGTCTTCCTGCCGCGGCATGGGCGCGGCCACCGGATTTCACCCTCGGGTCTCAACTTCCGCGCCAACATCGATGCCATGAAACGGGCCGGGGTGACCGAAATCATCTCGGTCAGCGCCGTCGGATCGCTGCGCGAGGATCTGCCGCCTGGAAGTTTCGTCTTCGTCGACCAGTTCATCGACCGCACCTTTGCCCGCGAAAAGTCGTTTTTCGGCAGCGGCCTGGTGGCGCACGTCTCGATGGCCGATCCGGTGTGTCGTCGGCTCGGCGACCACCTTGAAGCGTCGGCGAAGGATCTTGGCTTGCCGGCGCGCCGTGGCGGCACTTACCTGGTCATGGAGGGCCCGCAGTTCTCCAGCCGCGCCGAATCCGAGCTCTATCGCAGTTGGGGCTGCGACGTTATCGGCATGACCAACATGCCGGAAGCCAAACTCGCGCGCGAAGCCGAGATTTGCTACGCCACGGTCGCCATGGTCACCGACTACGACTGCTGGCACGACGATCACGACAACGTAACGGTAGAACAGGTAATCGCGACGCTGCAGACCAATGCCGACAAGGCGCGGGCGCTGATCGCCGCCACCGTGCCGCGTCTCGCGCCGCGGCGCGCGCTTTGCGAGGCCGGCTGCCACACCGCCCTGGACTATGCCATGATCACCCATCCCGAAGCCCGCGATGCCGAGTTGCAGGCACGGCTCGATGCGGTGGCAGGGCGCGTACTCTAACTTTTATTGACCGCGAGGACCGAGAAATGAAGGTCGACGGCAAGCCGATGCGGACGATCTGGTTGGCCGATGACGGCTGGGGGGTCGAGATCATCGATCAGACCGCGCTGCCGCATCGCCTGGTGCTGACCCGCCTGGTCGATCTCGAAAGCGCCGCCCGCGCCATCCGCGACATGCTGGTGCGCGGTGCACCGCTGATCGGTGCGACGGCGGCCTACGGTATGGCTCTGGCGATGCGTCAGGATAGCTCGGACGCGGCTCTGGCGAAAGCGGCCGAGGTGCTCATGGCGACCCGGCCGACCGCCGTCAATCTGCGCTGGGCAATCGACGACATGCGGCGGCGCCTGACCGGCACGGCGCCGCCGCAGCGCGCCGCGGCCGCCTATGCCCGGGCCGCCGAAATCGCTGACGAAGATGTCGCAATTTGCCGGCGGATCGGCGAACATGGCGCCAAGCTCATCGAGATAGCCGCCGACCGCAAGCCCAAGGGCGAGGCGGTGAACATCCTCACCCACTGTAACGCCGGCTGGTTGGCGACCGTCGATTGGGGGACGGCGTTGGCGCCGATCTACGTGGCTCACGACGCGGGCCTGGCCGTGCATGTCTGGGTCGACGAGACGCGGCCACGCAATCAGGGCGCTGGGCTGACGGCCTGGGAATTGGGCCAGCACGGCGTGCCGCACACGGTCATCGCCGACAATGTCGGCGGCCACCTGATGCAGCACGGCATGGTCGATCTTTGTATCACCGGGACCGACCGCACAACCGCGTCCGGCGACGTCTGCAACAAGATCGGCACCTATTTAAAGGCGTTGGCGGCAAGGGACAACGCGGTCGCTTTCTATGTCGCCCTGCCGGGGCCGACGATCGACTGGACCATCGAGGACGGCCTGCGGGATATCCCGATCGAGCAACGCGGCGGTGAGGAAGTCTCGCTGATCACCGGGCTCGACGCCAAGGGCGAGATCGCGACGGTGCGCATAACGCCAGAAACAAGCGCCGTCGCCAACTACGCCTTCGACGTGACACCGGCACACCTGGTCAGCGGCTTGATCACCGAACGCGGGGTTTGTCAGGCCTCGCAAACAGGTCTTCGGTCGCTCTATCCCGAGGTATCGGCGGACTAAAACCGGCCGTGGCCGCCACCGACGGTTCGGTGGTCCGCGACATTCGCGAAGCAAGAGTGGGGGAGCATCGAGGTATGCAGAATTTGTGGAGGGATGACGAGGCCCGGGCCGCAATCGCGCGCTACGCCGAACAGGGCGTGAACGAGGATCTTGCCCTACGCACCTATACCACGCGCCTGTTGGGCGGCGAGCCGCGCCTTGTCTTGCATGGCGGCGGCAACACCTCGGTCAAAACGGTGATCGAGGATATTTGCGGCGACGCGGTCGAGGTCCTGTGCGTCAAGGGCAGCGGCTGGGACATGGGCAGCATCGAGCCGCCGGGGCTGCCGGCGGTGCAGTTGGCGCCGCTTCGCCGGCTGCGTGCTCTCGACCACCTCTCCGACGAGGAAATGGTCAACCAGCAGCGTCTCAACCTGCTGGATTCGCAAGCCCCCAATCCCTCGGTCGAAACCCTGTTGCACGCGTTTTTGCCGCACAAGTTCGTCGACCACACCCATTCCAACGCGGTCCTGGCCTTGACCGATCAGCCCAACGGCGCGGAAATCTGCGCCGCGGTCTACGGCGACCGGGTGGCCTTGGTGCCCTACATCATGCCGGGCTTCGCCTTGGCCAAGAAGGCCGCCGAAGTGCAAGAGGCCAATCCCGATTGCGAAGGCATGGTCCTGCTCAAGCATGGGGTGTTCAGCTTCGGCGACACGGCGAAGGAGGCTTATGACCGCATGATCGATCTGGTCTCGATGGCCGAGGCGCGGCTGGCCGAGACCGCCGGCGCCGACCGCCAGGTCTTCGCCGGCGCCGAACTTCCAACTGAAATAGCCGCCGCCGCCGAAGTCGCGCCGCTGCTGCGCGGCCTTTTGGCGGTCGAGATCGATCCGGAGAACGGCAAATACGACCGCTTCGTCCTGAGCTTCCGCAGCAGCGAGGCTATCCGACGATTCGTCGATGGCGCCGACCTGAAGCGCTATGGCCTGGCTGGCACCGTAACGCCTGATCATTCGATCCGCATCAAGTCCTGGCCCGTCGTTCTGCCGCCACCCAAGGCCGGCCGGTTGGACGAGTTCGCCGCGGGCGCGGCCAAGGCGATTGCCGAATATGAAGTCAATTACATCGACTACTTCACCCGCAACAACCAGGCGACCGGTGGCGACAAGACCCAGCTCGATCCGGCGCCACGCGTGGCCCTGGTACCGGGACTTGGGCTCTTTGCCGTCGGCAATTCCGCCAAGGCGGCGGGCATTGCCGGCGACCTGGCCGAGACGACCATAGACGTCATCACCGCGGCTGAATCCATGGGGCGTTTCGAATCGATCCCCGAACCCGATCTCTTCGATATCGAATACTGGTCGCTGGAACAGGCCAAGCTTGGCAAGGCCAAGGAAAAGCCGCTCAGCCGCCACGTCGTCGCCATCACTGGCGGCGCCGGCGCCATCGGCGCCGCCACGGCCGCCGCCTTCGCTGCCGCGGGCGCGGAGGTGGCGCTGATCGACCGCGACGCCGACGCCCTGGCGACGGTCGCGGTAAAGCTTCCGGGGGCCCTGGCGGTGCCTTGCGATGTCACCGACCGGGCCTCGGTCGATGCCGCCTTCAGCAAGATCAGCGAAGCTTTCGGCGGTGTCGATATCCTGGTTTCGAACGCCGGAGCGGCTTGGCAAGGGCGCATCGGCGAGGTTTCCGACGAGGTGCTTCGGCGCTCCTTCGAGCTCAATTTCTTCGCCCATCAGAGCGTCGCGCAGGCAGCCGTGGCGATCATGGAAAAGCAGAAGACAGGTGGCGTCTTGCTCTTCAATGTCTCCAAGCAGGCGGTCAACCCGGGTCCGAATTTCGGTCCCTATGGCCTGCCAAAGGCGGCGACGCTATCGCTGGTGCGGCAGTACGCGGTCGACTATGGGGCCGATGGCATTCGCGCCAATGCGGTCAACGCCGACCGCATTCGCAGCGGTCTTTTGACCGAGGACATGGTCGAACAACGCTCGACGGCGCGTGGCGTCAGCCGGGAAACCTACATGCGTGGCAACTTGCTGAAACGCGAAGTCTACGCCAAGGATGTCGCGCAGGCCTTTGTCGACCTGGCCTTGGCGGAGAAGACGACCGGTTCGGTAACGACCGTCGATGGCGGCAATATCGCGGCGGCATTGAGATAGCCTAAACCCAATGGCCGACCGTGGAGCAGGGTAACTGGAGCCGACTGGATTGTGGCACAGAGTTCAGACAATGGCGCGGTGCGCGGCGTAATTGGCGGCATCGACCATGCGCTGGTCGGCGTGCGTGATCTCGAACAGGCGCGCATTGCCTATCAGCGCCTTGGTTTTACCGTGAGCCCGCGCGGACGCCACATCGGCTGGGGTACCGCCAACTACTGCATCATGTTTCAGCATGACTATATCGAGCTCCTCGGCATTATTGACCCTGATAAGTTCTCCAATGATCTGGATGTTTTTTTGCAGACTCGCGAAGGTCTGCTTGGCGCCGCCTTGGCGACCGATGATGCGGCCGTTGCCGCGCGGGCCTTCAAGGTCAATGGTATAGAGGCCGGCGAGCCGCGCGGTTTGCAGCGTGTCCTCGAGTTGCCCGGGGGCGATGTCCTGCCGGCCTTCAAGCTGGTGCACCTTGACCCGTCGGAGACACCCGGCATTCCCGCCTTCGCCTGTCAGCACCTGACCCGAGAAATGGTCTGGCAGGACCCTTGGATCCATCACCCCAACAGCGCACAGGGCCTGCGCGCCATAACCGCGGTGGTCGAGGATCCGAGCGCCGTGGCGTTGCCCTACGCCCGACTGTTCGGCTTCGACCGGGTCCGTGCCGGCGACGGTGTCGTCGAGGTCGACAGTGGCACGGCCTGGCTGCGCTTCACCAGCGCCGACCAGTTGCAGCGTCTCCACCCCGGCCTCGAAGACGTGCCGGATTATCCGCGGCCGTGGATTGCCGCGCTGCGCGTGTCGGTCGCCAACGTCGAGGTCGCAGCCGCCTATCTGCGCATTTTCAGCCAGCCCTTCGTGCAGGACAGTCACCACCTTTTGCGGATCTCGCCCGAGGTCACCTGCGGTGTGTTGCTGGAGCTGGAAGAGCTCTCAGAATAGCCTTTCGAGCCCGGCCGTTTGTCCGCTATCCTCGCCGCCGAATTCTCCCATAAATCACTCCTCATGCGAGCTCCCGATGGAAGAAACTGTATTGCCCGGAGGATTTGGAACCGGAGGACTTGGAACCGGGCGTCCAGGCGCGCCGGAAGGCTTCCCGGCGCCGCTGAACCCGGCGGTGGAGATGCTGGAATCCTCGAAGATCGCCGAGGTCTGGGCACTCGGCTTCGGGGTCGAGAAGCTGATTCCATTGTGGGTCGGCGAAAGCGATCTGCCGACACCGGATTTTATCTGCGACGCGGCGACGCAAGCGCTGAATCAGGGACATACCTTCTACCCGCCCAAGCGCGGCCTGCCCGAGTTGCGCCAGGCGATCGCCGACTACAATGGCGATCTCTATGGCGTTGGGATTGATATCGAACGCGTGTCGGTCTTTCCTTCCGCCATGCAGGCGGCCATGGAAACCATGCAGGCGCTTGCCCGCCCGGACGACGAAGTGGTCATCGTCACGCCGCTGTGGCCCAATATCCTGCAGGCCGCCCGCACGGTTGGCGCCAAGGTGGTCACCGTCGATCTCGACAGCGATCCCGATGCTGGCTTTCATCTCGATCTCGAAAAGCTCTTCGCGGCGGTGACCGAGCGCACCTGTGCGATCTATATCGCCACGCCCGGCAATCCGACGGGCTGGCTGATGGAGAGCGAGGCGCAGCGCCAGGTCCTCGACTTCTGCCGTCGGCGCGGCATCTGGATGGTTGCCGACGAGGTTTACGCGCGTTTCACCTACGACCGCCCGCATGCCCCCTCGTTTCTTGAGCTGGCGCGGGCCGACGACCCTTTGATCGTCATCAACAGCTTCTCAAAAGCCTGGGCGATGACCGGTTGGCGGCTTGGCTGGGTCGTGCATCCGCCCGCTTTCGGACCGATTTACGACAAGCTGATCGAATTCAGCGTCTCTGGCGCGCCGGGCTTTTTGCAGCACGGGGCGCTGGCGGCGATCCGCGACGGCGAGCCCTTCGTGCGCGACATGGTCGAACGCTGCCGCCGTGGTGGCGAACTGGTGTTTCAGCGACTGCAGGCCTTTCCGCGGGTCAGCGTGGCGCGGCCGCGGGCCGCCTTTTACCTCTTCTTCAAGGTTGAAGGCATGACGGACTCGGTTGCTTTTGCCAAACAGATCCTCGCTGAAACCGGGGTCGGACTGGCGCCCGGGGTTGCCTTTGGGGCGAGCGGCAATGACCGCCTGCGCCTGTGTTTTTTCAACA
Organism: Kiloniellaceae bacterium; assembly: GCA_021776145.1. Classification (GTDB taxonomy): domain Bacteria; phylum Pseudomonadota; class Alphaproteobacteria; order Kiloniellales; family Kiloniellaceae; genus JAJFGM01. The sequence goes on from JAJFGM010000195.1 coordinate 7,208, forward strand.
GCGAGGCCCGCCTCAGCGAAGCGATGGATCGCATGACGCCGTTGTTGTCCTAGGGCCCTAGGGAAAGGTCGCGGCTCAGTCCGGGTCGGCCGTTCAGTCCGGATCGGTCCGCGCCGCCAGGGCGATGATGCGATAACACGATCTCAGGACCGGCTTTTCGATCAGTTTGTTGTCGACCACGACCAGGCCGCCGCTGCCGGCTTCGAAAGCGGCGACAATTCGGCGTGCTTCGTCGACGTCGGCGCGGCTCGGCGTGAAAATGCGGTTGATCGCCGCGATTTGTTTGGGATGGATTGCGGCCTTGCCGGTGTAGCCGAGCGCGTCGACCGCGGCCGCCTCGCGTTCCAGGCCGGCCATGTCGTCAAGATCGAGGTAGGGCACGTCGATGAGGTCGATGCCGGCATCTGCCGCCGCCGGCACCAGGCGCGAACGGGCGTAGAGCAAGGCCTGCCAAGTGGGTTCGACGCGCAACTCGGCGGCCATGTCGACGCCGCCGAACAACAGCGAATCGATGC
>JAJFGM010000196.1 GCA_021776145.1 Kiloniellaceae bacterium
GCGGCGGCGCAGGAGTTCCTGTGCCTCTTCGCGGCCGTCGCGGCCGAAGTACTTCTGCAGCAGGTAGACCATGGCCCAGAGGTGGCGGCCTTCCTCGACGTTGACCTGAAAGGCGTTGCGCATGTCGTAGAGCGAGGGCGCGGTGGTGCCGAGGTGGCGTTGCTGTTCGACCGAGGCCGGTTCCGTATCACCCTGGATGACCAGCAGTCGGCGCAGCATGGCGCGATACTCGCCAGGCACTTCCTGCCAGGCCGGCTCGCCCATGTGTTCGCCGAATGGAATGACGCGGTCTTCCTCTTGCGGCGCCAGAAGCACGCCCCAGCGGTACTCGGGCATCTTCACGTAATCGAACTTGGCCCAGCCCTTGGGGTCGACGCTGACGGCGGTGCGCAGGTAAACCTGATAGTCCTGGAAGCCTTCCGGACCCATGGATTTCCACCAATCGATGTAGCCGGGGTGCCACTGCTCCAGCGCCTTCAGGACGCGGCGATCGTCGGACAGTCCGACATTGTTGGGGATCTTGGTGTCGTAGTTGACGTCCAGGGAAGCGCTCATCGGGATGTCTCCTTGCGGTGCGGCGGCGCGTCTCGAGCGGCCGCCGCGGCGAACGGGTCAAACGCGGTCGAAGTCGAAGCGGCCCTTCTTGCCGGTGCCGTAGTGGCGCAGCGCGCCTTCCTCGCCGACGGCGTTGGGGCGCTGGAAGATCCAGTTCTGCCAGGCCGTCAGGCGGCCGAAGATCTTGGTCTCCATGGTCTCGGGGCCGGCAAACCGCAGATTGGCCTCCATGCCGACCATGGCGTCCGGCGAAAAGCTGGCGCGCTCCTCCAGGAAGATGCGCACTTCGTCTTCCCAGTCGATGTCGTCGTAGGCGAAAGTGACAAGGCCGAGCTCTTCGGCGCGTTCGGCGTCGAGCGCCTCGCCGCGTACAGCCGCCGCGGCCTCCAGCGATTGCGGCTCGCCGAGGAAGCGGGTGGCCAGGCGGCTGAGGTCGTTGCTCATCGGCAGGCGGCCGAAGTTGGCGGCGCTGAGATGAATTTCCGCGGCCGGCCGATTGTCGCCCTCGAATTGGCCCGACAGCATGTAGCCGCGGTCGCTGGCGAAAACGAACTCGGCGAGGAAACCGGCAAAACAACTGCCGGGTTCGATCAGCGCCACCAGCGAGCGCGAGGTGACGTCGACGCGCTTCATCAGCCGTTTCCAGAACAGCGAGACCTCGCGGATAAACCAATCGTCGGCCTGTTCGGTCAGCAGGCGGTCGTAGGCGAGCACCGCCTCGGCATCGCCTTCCGATTTGAAGGCGATGAGCCCGAGATCGAGTTCGTTGAAGCGCAGGTGCAAAATGGCGTCGTCTATCTCCCTCGCCAGGCGCAGCGGCCAGAAGCCGGCGCCCTCGGCGGCCGCGGCTTCGGGCGTTGCCGGCGCCGGGCTTTGCGGCCCCTTGATGACCAGGGTCGCCACGCGCGCGGCGCGGTCGAGCTCGACCTCGAGGCTGGAATAGCGCATGCGGTCGTCGTCCAGATGGCGCTCCAGCGGCGTCAGCGCGACGCCCTCGGCGTCGCTGGGCCGCGTCGATTGGGCGGCGAAGTCGGCGGCGCGGGTGCGCACCGCTTCGGCGAAGCGCGAGTTGGGAACGATCTCGTCGACCAGCCGCCAGTCCAGGGCGCGGCGTCCCTTGATGCCTTCCTCGATGGTGCAGAAGACGTCGGCGTGGTCGCGCCGCACCTTGCGCTTGTCGGTGACCCGGGTGAGCCCGCCGGTGCCGGGCAATACCGCCAGGAGCGGCACTTCCGGCAGCGCCACGGATGAGGCGCCGTCGTCGGTGAGGATGATGTAGTCGGTTGCCAGGGCCAGCTCGTAGCCGCCGCCGGCACAGGCGCCGGTGACGGCGCAGATGTATTTCTGGTCGGAGAAACCGCTGGCGTCTTCCATGCCATTGCGGGTTTCGTTGGTGAACTTGCAGAAGTTCACCTTGTGGGCGTGCGCCGCGCCGGCCAGCATGCGGATGTTGGCGCCGGCGCAAAAGACCTTGTCCTTGCCCGAACGCAGCACCACCACCTTGACCTCGGGATGCTCGAAGCGCAGGCGCTGGGTCGCGTCGTAAAGCTCGATGTCGACTCCGAGGTCGTAGGAGTTGAGCTTCAGTTCGTAACCGTCGAAAAGCCCGCCGGTCTCGTCGACGTCGAGGATCAGTTCGGCCACCTCGCCGTCGAACTTCAGTTTCCAGTGGCGGTAGCTCGCGGGTTCGGTGCGGAAATCGATCGACATCGATTGAGGCCTCCCCATTCGGCCTTGTGCCGGCCAGGCAATTCCAGGGCCCGATGGTTTTCGGTAGATGAAATATAATGCAGATAAGTCACGCGTTACATGTTTTATAGTGCGTATTGATGGAAATGTCCAGCCTTTGCTCTAGAATTAGGCGCATTTTGCCTTTTTGCCATTTTGCCGGGGCGGGAGGCCGAGCGTGCCTGCGGGGCGCGTTCAGGCCGGACCGATGCCCTTGGGCAAAGCCCGCAGGAAGCCGGCGATGGCCTCAAGGGTTCGTTGCGGCTGATCGCGCTGGGGCGAGTGGGCACAGTCCGGCAGCAGTACCACCTCGACCGGACCGCCGCTGCCCGCTTGCATCGCCTCGTCCTGGGCGACGCTGCCGTACTGGTCGGCGAGACCCTGGATGACGAGGGTCGGCACGGTGATGCGCGGCAGGAACGCGCGCAGGTCCCACTTGCGAAACTCCGGGTCGAGCCAGGCGCCGTTCCAGCCCCAAAAGGCGCAGTCGACGTTCTCGCCATGATAGCGGGCCAGGCGCTCGCGCAGGTCGGTCGTCTCGAAAGCCTCCCTGGCGTGGGCGATTTCCGTCAGGCCCATCTCCTCGGTGAAGAAGTGCGGCGCCATGAGAACCAGACCCGTGAGCCGCGGATCCGACATCGCCCCGGCATAGACGGCGGCGATCGAGGCGCCGTCGCTGTGGCCGATCAGAACCCCGGCTTCGAACCCAATGGCATCGAGCAGGTGCGGCAGCATCCCCTGCCCTTCGTCTTGCATGTAGGTGAGCGGACGCGGCAGATCGCAAGTGTCCGAGGCGCCATAGCCGAGGCGCGAATAGGCCAGGACGCCGCGTCCCGTCGCCGAGGCTAGGCACTCGGGAAAGTCGCGCCACATGGCAGCACAGCCCAGGCCCTCGTGCAGCAGCACCAGGCCGGGCGGCCCGGGCGGTCCGGCGCGGCGCACTTCGATGCGGCGGCCGTCGATGGCGATGAAGGCGCTGTCCGTCACGAAGGGCCGTTTCCCCGCTGCGCGCTTTGGTTCAGGGTGGTCGCCGGCTACTGGCCGGTGAACTCGATGTCGCCGTCGGGCAGGAAGTAGAGCACATAGGCGCTGCCGCCGATGACGGTCGGC
>JAJFGM010000197.1 GCA_021776145.1 Kiloniellaceae bacterium
CTTTCTCGTGCGGATGAATACGCGTGGACTGCACGTGATCGCGGGCCGCTCGAGCCAGCGCTCGAAGAGCAGGCTGGCAAGGCTGACGCCGCCCGCCGGCGCCTGCCGCGGCCACAGCGCGAACTCAGTGTCGCCATTTCGGCCGCCGAGCGGACTCACCTTGCTGCCCTGCGCCGCCGGCGCAACCCCGATGTAGGCAAGCAGGGCATCGCCGCCACGCGCGCCGTAGTCGGCAAGTCGATAGGCATGCAGCAGCCTGTCGTCCAGAACGCCGCCCAACACGCAGCCCAGCACCTCTGGGCCAGCGCCGTTCGCTGCCGTGCCGGTCGCCACCAGCACCTGCGCTCGGCTTCCGAGCTGGGCGATGATGCCGCGCGCCGAACAGGGGTCCGACGTCTCGCCGATGGGCATCGCCACGTGCGCCCAGGGTCCCGAGGCGAAGGCCGCCGCGAGGCAGGCCGCAAGGGAGTCCCGCAGTTGGCCATTGATCCGGTCTGCTGCCGGATGCGACAGCGTGACCCGGCCGGCCGCCGCCAGAGAGACGCAATTCACGGTTTTGACCCCCGAGAGTTGTTTTATTCCATAGGGGTCTCACGCAGCCGCGCCGCGGTCGGGGTCAAATGCGCTGGGGTCTTCTGCCGTCAATTGGGCAAGAGCAGATGCAGCAGGAGCAGAAGGAACAGCAGGATGGTGGGATAAAAAGTCAGGCCGAAACCGAGGGCGCGAGCGGCCGCGCCGCGCCGATAGCCGCGCCAGAAAAGAAACCGACCCAGGGCAAACAAGATGGCGGCGGCCGGGAGCACAGGCAGCCAAGCCGTCGGCAAGAGGACGGCGCCGGTAAGGTGGACCGCAAGGGCCAGCACGACCTGCTCAAGGGTGTTTTGCAACAGTGCCTGGCGAATCCTAGCCGCTTCCGTTGCTTCGGTCAGACCGCCACCATCGATGTCCTCGGGACTGAAAAAACGATGCCGCGCCAGGCTGCCGACGGCGATCAGCAACCAAAACACCACCAGCAGATCGCAGGTCGCGACAAAGGCCAATCGCGCCTTGAGATCGTCGGCCGGCACCAGCAGGTCGGGAGAGAACCACAGGGCGCCAGATAGGGCGACCAGCGTCGCCAGCGCGGCGGCGGCCATGCCATGCAGGACGCCCCGCTGTTTGTCGCTCACGGCCATTGACGCTCCTTCCTCGTTTCGAGTCGCCCGAGAATAACCGATTTGGCGTCGTGTCGCCGCCCGTCTGGACAGCGCCGGCGTTTGGTGTTACCGAAATGGCACCCCCTGGCACTGGGCAATTCTGAGACCGGGCCGCAGTCTTCAACGATCCATCCAAACAAAGGAGGATCCGATGAACAGACCTGTGGTCTCGCATCTGACGCCCGAGTCCCTGCGCGCGCCCTTTGCCCGCTATTCCCATGCAGTCGTCGTCGAGGCTGGCGCGCGCCTGCTGTTCTGCTCCGGACAGTTGGGCATCGGGCCCGACGACGCCATCCCCGAGTCGGCCGCCGAGCAAACCCGCCTCTGTTTCGAAAACATCGACGTGCTCTTGGCGGCGGCCGGCATGGGCGCGGAGAACATCGCGCGCATCAACGCCTATGTCACCGACCGCGATCATCTCTCCGACTACATGCGCGAGCGCGATCGTTTCATCGAAGCCGTCGACCCGCCGCCCGCCTCGACCCTGATGATCGTTTCCGGCTTCGCCCGCGCGGCGTTCAAAGTCGAGGTCGAAGTCATCGCGGCATGCGAGGGAGATTAGGAAAAAAGGTATGACCAAGAAACGCTTCTGGGCCGATTTGACGGCCGACGACTTCCGGGCGCTGGACAGCGGGCGCTGCATCGCCGTGCTGCCGCTCGGCGCCATCGAGCAGCACGGCCCGCATCTGCCGGTGTCCGTCGACCGCGATCTTGTCGACGCGGTCATCGCGCGCAGCCTGGCGCTGCTCGACGAGGATCTCTCCGTGCTTTTCCTGCCGACCATGGCGGTCTGCAAAAGCAACGAGCACATCGCCTTTGCCGGCACCTTGACGCTCTCGGCTGAAACCGTCATCCGCGTCTGGATGGAAATCGGCGACAGCGTCGCCCGCGCCGGCCTCAAGAAATTGGTCTTCTTCAACGGCCATGGCGGCAACGTCGCGCCCATGGACATCGTCGCCCGCGACCTGCGCGCCAAACACGGCCTGCTCACGGTATCGACCTCGCCCTACCAGGTCAGCGGCGCCAATGACGTCTATGACGACCGCGAACTGCAACACGGCATCCATGCCGGCCTCGGCGAGACCTCGATGATGCTGGCGGCGCGCGCCGAGCTGGTCGAGATGGACAAGGCCAAGGACTTCCGCTCGCGCGGCGAAGACTGGGCGGAGGACAAGGACTTCATTGGCGTTGGCGGCGGCAAGGCCAAGGTCGGCTGGCTGATTCAGGATCTCAATGCCGAGGGCGCCTGCGGCAACGCGGCCGGCGCGACACGGGACATCGGCGAGAGGTTGCTCGACAGCAGCGCCCAGGGCCTCGCCGATTTTTTAGAGGAGATCGACGGTCTGCCCACCGAAGACCTCGAGGCCTTCGGCGTCTAGCGGAAGGGGATCGCGCGTGCCCGCCAACATTGTTCTGCGGAACGCGGCGATTCCCGCCGCCCTGCTCGCCGACGCGGCGCGCTTCGGCGGCAGAGTCCAAGGCGATCTCTTGATCGGCGATCTGCTGCTGCGCGACGGCGGGCTGGCCGGGTTCCTCGACGGAGACGCGCCGGCCGACGCGCGGCCGCGGGATCTGCGGGGACGGATCCTGCTGCCCAGGCTGACCGAGGCGCACTGCCATCTCGACAAGTGCCACAGCATCTTTCGCCTCACCGGCGTCGGCGGCGACCTCATGGCGGCGGTCGAGGCTCAGCAGGCCGACGCCGCTTCGGCCGGCGCCGACGACATCCGCCAGCGTGCGGAACGCGGCCTGTCCGAACTTCACGCCGCCGGCTGCGGCCTGGTGCGCAGCCACGTCGACTGGGGCGCGGATGGTGGGTCGCTTGAGACAGCGCCGCCGGCCTGGGAGGTGTTCGGCGAGCTTGCCGAGGACTGGGCCGACCGCCTGATCCTGCAACGCGCCGCCTTGATCTCGCTCGAACATTTCGATCGCGCGGAGGCCTGCGCGGCGCTGGCGCGGCGACTGGCG
>JAJFGM010000198.1 GCA_021776145.1 Kiloniellaceae bacterium
ATCAGCCTGTGGCCTCTTCTTGCGCGCCCGCGAAGACGGGCCATTTTGGTGTTCAGGCCGGTTTCATCGATGAAGACGATGTTGCCCAGCTTGTCGGGATGGCTTTGCACCCAGGCCTGCCGCTGGCGCCAGATGGCGCGCGCGGCTTGCACATCGCTGCGTTCCTGTTCACTGGCGTGTGCGGTTTTTTTTATAGGTGATCTTGTTGATGCGCAGCCAGTCATCAAGCGTCGAGAGGGGAACCCTCATGCCATGCTCTCGTGCGAAACGGCCTGACATCTCCTGCAACGTCAGATCGGGCTGTTCGCCAATCCATGTCAAAATATCATCTCTATACTGGTCAAGCCGGCTCTTGCGGGCCTTGCGCGGTTTAACATCAACATGGCCGAGTTGTTCAGCCTGCTTGACAAAACGCACCGCCGAACTGGCGCTCACCTGAAAGTGGCGGGCAGCTCGCCGCCGCGAAACACCGGTGCCGACAAGATCAACAATCCGGCAACGCAAATCCTGAGATAAAGCCATCAGCGTTCCTCCTGACTCCTTGAATCAGAAGACACGCAAATCGTAAATACCAAAAATGACTCTCAACCAACCGGAAGTGCTCTAGCGGTGATTTCTCGGAGGCGCTGGCGGCCCTTTTGGGGCCTGATGCGCCGGGGCTTTCGGTCTCGACCGTCACGCGCCTGAAGGATGTCTGGTAAGACGAGTTGAAGCGCTGGGAAAAGCGCGACCTCTCGGCCCGGCGTTATCTCTATTTCTGGGCCGACGGGATCTATATCCGCCCACGGATGGAGCACGACAAGCAATGCATCCTGGTCATCATCGGCGCCGATCAGTGGGGCCGCAAGGAGCTGCTGGCGATCGACGACGGCTATCGCGAGAGCGCCCAGTCGTGGCGCGAGCTGCTCCTCGAACTCAAACGTCGCGGCCTCACCATGGCTCCCGAGCTGGCCACCGGCGACGGCGCGCTGGGGTTCTGGAAGGCTTTGCGCGAGGCCTATGGCAAAACACGCGAGCAGCGCTGCTGGCTACACAAGACCGGCAACGTTCTCAACAAACTCCCCAAGTCCCTCCAGAGCAAAGCCAAGACCCACCTGCAGGACATCTGGATGGCCGAGACCAGGGATCAGGCCGAGAAGGCATTCGACTTCTTCTTGAAAGCTTACGGCGCCAAGTACGACAAGGCCGCGGTCTGCCTGGAAAAGGACCGCCAGGTGCTGCTGACTTTCTACGACTCCCCGGCCGAGCATTGGAAGCACTTGCGGACCACCAATCCCATCGAGAGCACCTTCGCTACCGTGCGCCTGAGAACGACCAAGACCAAGGGCTGTCTCAGCCGTGCGACAGCGCTCACCATGGTCTTCAAGCTTTGCCAACCGGCCGCCAAGAAATGGCGCCGCCTTGACGGATCTCACCGCCTCAATGAGATCATCGACGGCGTCAAATTCAAGGATGGAGAAAAGCTGATCGAACGCGCCGCCTGAAATCGGCCGTCACCAACTTTTGACAATAGCTCCGCTCCATGCGGGCCATAGTGCTCGGGCGCAAGAACTACCTGTTCATGGGGTCGCCGCGCGGTGGCAAATCCGACGCCATCGCCTATAGCCTGATCGAAACCGCCAAACTCAACGGCATCGATCCGCAAGCCTGGCTGACTGACGTCCTTACCAACATCGCCGACCATCCGATCAACAGGATCGACGAGCTCCTCCCCTGGAACTGGGCCGCCAATGTAGCGACCGACGCGGTAGCCTGAGCTATACGACCGAGCAAAACGCCGGCGAAGGTGGGGCAGACCGGACGCTTACCTAGGTGTCGATGTCCCATCGCTTGCTCTCACCGAAGGCTAAGCTTGTCCGTCAGTTTCCCGGGTGCATTGAGGTGCCGACGCCGCCCCTTGGGCTCGGCCGGCTGTTTAGGCTTCTGAAATAGGCCTGTTGGTCCGCTAGACGTAAGTCAATCTCTGGTTCTAGGCGGGATGTGGGCATGGTTAGAGGAGCGTTTGTTTGTGCTCGGCGTGCCGTGCGCCGACAGAGAGCATCAGCGCCTTTCGGCCAGTATCTCCCGCGGCAAGATTCCTTGATTGACCAGGACGGTAAGAATCATGGTGGGCGATACATTGTACTCTGTAGCGATGTCTTCAGCATCATCTTCAGTGAAGTCAATTTCGCCCTGTGACCCGAATCTTAGCCTGCCCTGTAATTCACTGCATGGGATGAGAAACTCTTGAGCGAAAGCACGCTGGAACTTTTGTCGATCTGTTTTCGCCTTGGTTGCAGGCAATAGGTGATCGTCTTCCACAGCCGAAACATGGTCAGCCACCAAACGCATAAATTCGAACCGTCGACCCGTTTCGACCTTGGCACGCATGACGAGATTTACAGCGTCAGTGCCGTGGTTTGTGCGGAGCCCCGCGGCGATCGGTAATCCGTTGGAAGGTGTGTACTCGAGGAAGTTTGTTGGAATTTCAAAGATTTCCGACAGCCTTTCGTTCGAAACCGGACCTTCGTTGAC
>JAJFGM010000199.1 GCA_021776145.1 Kiloniellaceae bacterium
CAGACTCGAGGTACGTGCGCCGATGCGTACGTCGGTCTCGAACATCCATTTGCGGCCGTTGTCGAGACGGTTGAGTGCCTTCGCGACATCGAACTTGGGCATGCGGTCGGTGAGTTTTCCGCCGCCGGTGTTTTCGCCCACGACGGTTTCGCCCTCTACGGTCTCGCCCTCAACCGTTTCGATGGGGAACCAGCGGAAGAAGAGAGCGTTTTCGAAAAGAATGCGCCAATCGTCGGCCGCCACGATTGCGTAGCCGACGCCCAGGGATTTCAGGGACTGCTCATAGGTCTGGGGAGCTAACATGCTTTGCGTTCCTTGAGGGGCGCCGCGCAGAATGGCCGGGGTGTACATCGTTCTTTGTCCTGGCTAGTTCGCCGAAGAGACGATCAGAGGCTCGCGCTTTCTCACCTCGTTGCAGACGTGGCTGATGTCGGCTTCGTCGAGATCGAAATCCTCAAGTGTTTCGCGAAGAAGGTAGGCGACTTCATTGAATTCGCTCGGTGTGATCTGCAACGCGCGGTGCGCGCGATAGAGCATGTCGTCGGTAATCGAGGCGGGGCCTTGCATCATCGCCGAGATGAATTTGGTCTGATGGTCGATCATGCGCCGCATGTCGACGTTGACGAAGTGCTTCTCTAGATTTTCGGACTCCAACACCTTGTCGTAGAAGGCCGAGATGATCTGACGCACGTTGGAAAAACCGCCGCTGCGTTCGAAGAGAGTTTGACCCATGACGTGAACTCCTGTGTTTGTTGGCCGCGCCGTACTTGCCCGCGTAGCGGCGCCGGGGTGCAGCTCATTGGTCAGAGACGACAAGAGCCGAAATTCTGATTCCGTATTTCCGGGATTTATTGGTCGGCCCAACCCGGCCGGCAAATGCAAACAATTCCGCTTGGCGCGCTTCTGCGTCCCCATTTCCCTCTTTGCCGCGACCCATAGAACGTGGGGTGCGGCGGAAGGTCAGGCACGTCGTTGAGTGCGAGACCAAGATGGCGACTCTCTGTATCAGTTGAATGTCGGCCAGGAGCGGTTTCGTGTTTCAATTGTTTCAGGGTGAAGATTTGCCGCCGAGCCCCGGTCATCGCGCAACAGGCAGCCCCTTAGGCCAAACCGAGATAACTCTCGATCAATGTCGGATGCGCCTTTGCCTGCTCTGGCGTGCCTTGCCATTTGGCGCGGCCGGATTCCAGCACGCAGATCCGGTCGGCGACATCCAGCGCGCGGGTCGTGTTCTGTTCGACCAGAAGCACGCTCAAGCCGTCTTCTTTGAGACCGGCGATGGCTTGGTAACAAACGTCGACCATCATGGGCATGAGGCCTAGAGAGACTTCGTCGATCAGGATCAGGTTCGGCTGCGACATCAGGGCGCGCCCAATGGCGACCATCTGCTGTTCGCCGCCCGAAAGCGTGCCGGCTTTCTGTTGCAAGCGGTCTGTGAGCCGGGGAAAGGTCTCCAGGACCCGTGCCTGGTTGTCCGGCTGCCGCGCCTTGGGCAGGCGCAGGCCGCCGACCAACAGGTTTTCCGCGACCGTCAAATCGGGAAAGAGGCGGCGGCCTTCCGGGACCAGGGCGATTCCCAGGCCGATCCGGCGGTGCGCCTGGCAGGCCGAGATATCCTCGCCGTTCCATAGGATGCGACCCTGCTGCAGTTCGACAAGGCCGCAGACCGCGCCCAGGCTCGACGACTTCCCGGCCCCGTTGGCGCCGATCAGTGCGACGATTTCGCCCGGCGGCACTTCGAGGTCGAGCCCGTCCACCGCGCGTACCGGGCCATAGCCGCAGGACATGGCTTCAAGCCGAAGCATGTGCCTCTCCCAGATAGGCGAGGCGCACGCGCGGGTCGGCCATGACCTCGGCCGGCCGACCGGTGGCGATGCGGCGGCCGTTGTCGAGGACGACCAGCTTGTCGCAGATACGCAGGACTTCGCTCAGATTGTGCTCGATGAGCAGGATCGTGATGCCCTGGCGGTTGAGTTCCAGGATGGTGTCGGCCAGCCGACCGGCTTCGACATGGTTGAGCCCGGCCAGGGGTTCATCGAGCAGCAGCAATTTCGGCGCCAGCGCAAGAGCGCGGGCGACTTCGAGGCGCTTGAGATAACCAAGCGGTTGCGTCGCCGGCTGGGCATCGGCGGCATCGCCGATGCCCACGAGGTCAAGCAGCTCGCGCGCCCGGGCGCGTTCGGCCTGCCGGTCGTGGGTAAAGAGCGCGGTGAGAGGGTTGGCGGTTTTCGCGGTACCGGCGGCCAACGCGACGTTGTCGAGCAGGCTCAAGGCGCGGAAGGGCCGCACCAACTGCTGCGAAACGGCGAGGCCGGCGCGCACGCGCCGATGCACGGAGAGCCCGCCGATGTCGAGCCCGTTCAGGCGGATCTGCCCGGCATCCAGCGGCGCGACGCCGGAAATTCCGCGCATTGTGGTGGTTTTGCCGGCGCCGTTCGGGCCTATAAGTCCAACCAGATCCCCCGTGCCGACTTCGAAACTGACGTCGCGCAGCGCGGCGACACCGCCGAAAGTCACGCTGGCTCCCTCGACTTGCAACAATGCCAAGGTCATCGGCTTTTTCCCCCTCGGCGCCACTCCTGTAGCGAGGTCGCCAAGAGACCGGCCAGACCGCCCGGGCTGAAACGCATGACCAGAAAGAGCAGCCCGCCGTACAGCAACAGCTTGTAGTCGTCGAGAAACTGAACCCAAAGCGGCAGTATGGTCAGCATGGCGGCGGCGAGCGTGACGCCCCAGACCGAGCCGATGCCGCCGACGGCGACCATGGTCAACACGGTGATCGATTCGACAAAACCGAAGCTGTCCGGGGTTATGAATTTGATATCGTGCGCATAAAGCGCGCCGGCCATGCCGCCCAGCGCCGTGCCCATGGCGAAGGCCGCCAGCTTGTAGCGGGCGACATCCTGGCCGATCAGGCGCGCCGTATCTTCGTCGTCGGCGATGGCCTCGAAGACGAAGCCCATCCAGGAGCGTTTCACATACCAGCTGAAAACCGCGGTCAGCGCCGCCAGGGCGAGCACCAATGCCATGTATCCGGCGGCGCCGAGGCCGGGATCGGGGATGGCGGAAATGCCGAGCTCGCCGCCGAGCGCCTCCTGCTGGCGCGTGATGCCTAGGAAAAGAAAACCGACGCCCATTGTGGTGATGGCGAGAAAATCGTGGCGTACACGCAACGCCGCGAGGCCGACGACCAAACCGACCAGGCCGGCGGACAAGGCCGCCGCCGGCAGGGCTAGGGCGAAGGGCAGGCCGGCCTTGGTCATCAGGGCCGCGCTATAGGCGCCGATGCCCAGGAAGGCGGCGTGACCGAGGCTGATTTGACCGCAGAAGCCGGTGATGAGATTGAGGCTCAGCGCCAGGATGACGCTGATGCCGACGGCGGTCAGGACGCTGATCTCGTAAATCATGCCGCGTCGGTCGCGATCGCGGCCGTGCCCCCAATGATGTCACCGTGCCGCGTCATAACGTCGCCCTGCCGAACAGGCCGTGCGGCCGTACCATGAGCACGGCGATCAGGAAGGCGAAGGCGATGGCGTCGCGGTCGAGCAGGCTGCCCAGGTAGATCGTTCCAAAGGATTCTATGACCCCCAGCGCCAGTGCCGCGACAAGCGTGCCGGGCACGTTGCCGAGGCCGCCGAGCACGATGATCGCCAATGCCTTGTAGCTCGGCACGCTGCCCATGGTCGGCTCGACCAGATTGTTGAGAATGGCAACCAGCAGCCCGGCGGCGGCGGCGAGCGCCGAGCCGATGAAGAAGTTGAGGTAGCGTACCTTGATGGTATCGATGCCGAAGGCCCGCGCCATCACCGGATCGGTGACGGTGGCGCGCCAGGCGACACCGCTGCGCGTGCGATTGGCTAGCAGGCCAAGGCCGCCGATCAGCACCACGGCGGCGGCAATGGCGAGCAATTCCGCCGCCTTGAAGTTCAAGCCGAGGAACGACACGCGGTCTTGCAGCGGCGGTGCGCTGAAGGACAGGCCATAGGCACCGAAGACCAGGCGATAGATCTCTTCCATGGCGATGAACAGGCCGATGGACGCAATCAACGCGACATAAGGCGGCCGGCCGAGAATCGGCTCGTAACAGAGACGATAAATGGCCATGCCGAGGAGGCCGACGAGAAACATCGCGGCGGGGAAAGCGAGCAGCAAGCTGCCGCTGGCCTCGAAGATCAAAAGGCCGAGATATCCGCCCAGCGTAAAGAGCCCGGCGTGGGCGATGTGGAGGATGCGCAGCAAGCCATAGACCAGGGTCAAGCCGATGGCGATCAAGGCATAGAGGCTGCCCTGGATCAGGCCCTGGACAAAGAGTTCAAACGCCAGCAAAGCCCGCCTGCTTTCCTTGCCGTGGGTCGAGCCACTGGTTGCCTTATTCTTCGGGCGGCGCCAGCAACGCTGGGTCCGAAATGACCGAGTGGTGGTGCCAAGCGCCGTCCCGCACGACCTGGACCTGCACGTCCTTGCGCACCTCGCCCAATTTGTTGAACGAGATTTCGCCAGTCGAGGCGGTCAACTTGGTCTGTGCGATGGCATCGCGGATGGCTTTCGGATCCTCCGAGCCGGCCAGACGCAGGGCGGCAATGGCGACCTTGACGGCGGTATGCGCCGAAGCCGAAACCATGTCCGCCTTGAAACCCTCGTTCTTTTCAATCTCGGCGATGAAACCGCTGGATTCACTGGCGCTGGAGTCGCGGTCGAGGGAGGTCGTGATGATCACGCCCTCGGCGGCGGCACCGGCGATGTCGATGAACTTTTGGCTGTCGTAGCCTTCCTGGCCGATAACCGGCACCTCGATCCCGGCGGCGCGCAACTGGCTGACCAGGGGACCGGCGGTGAAGAAGTACCCGGAGGCGTAAATCGCTTCCGGATTGTCCGCTTTCACCTTGGCGACTATCGGCCCGAACTGGCGGTCCTTGATCGAATAGCCGTATTCGTTGGCGATTTCGATGCCGAAAGCGGGGGCTGCTTCCTTGAATCCGCTCGCCAGGGATATTCCGAAATCGTTCTGCAGGGTAATGACAACGACCCGCTTCTTGCCCAGGGTCTCGCCGATCAGCTTGGCACCGGCGCGGCCCTGTACCTCGCCGACGAAGGAGGTGCGGAAGACGAAGTTGCCCGAGCGGGTGATTTCGGGGTGCACCGCGAAGGCCGAAATATAGGGAATGCCGGCACCTTGAAACACCCCGGCGGCGGCGCGTGTCGGGCTCGAATAGCTGCCCGAAACGGCGACTTTCACCGCGTCCTGTCCGATCAGCTTGTTGGCGATGGGTACGGCCTGTGTCGGCGCCGCCTGATCATCGTAAACCACCAGCTCGATGGTCTTGCCAGCAATGCCGCCGGCCGCGTTTTCCTGCCGCACGGCGAGCTCCGCGCCGAGCTTGGCCGAGTTGCCGTCGGCGGCGGCGAAGCCCGTCAGGGGGGCATGGAAACCGATCTTGATGGAGTCCGCCAAGGCTGGACCGCTGGCCAGCGTTGCCGCGGCACAGGCCGCGGCAAGGAGAAGGCGTCGTGTTGTCTTGATCATTGTCTGCTACTCCCTGCACTCTGCATTCGAGAAACTCATGTCTGCCTGGCCTTCGTGTCTTTGTGCCAGCCGCATGCAAAAGTCCGGCAATCTTGCCATGTCCACTTCAGTTCACGGCATTTGCGGTTGCTTGGCTGGGGGCCAGTGGCTATCTGCGCGTTCACTTCAAGTTGTATATACAAGCTGCAGTCCTGGGTCAAGAAAGCGGCCCTTCGCGGGGGGCGCGACAGGCGGTCGGGGATCGCGCTATGATCCCCCTTGAATGACCTCGATATGACCTGCGGGAGACTATTGGATCATGGGCGTACTTGCTCTCGAAGACCTACTGGCCGAAGACCATGCCGAAGCACTGCTGATTGGCAGACTGTGGCTACCGGCGGTCGCCGGACCGGCGGTGATACTAATTCGCGGCGACCGGGTCTTCGATCTGTCGCCGCGAGCGCCGACCGTCAGCGGGCTTCTTGAGCAATCCGACCTGGCGGCCTGGCTGCGCGGCCTCGAAGGGCTCGAAGAGATCATGCCCCTGCGGAAGCTGCGCGATGCGGTTGCGGCGGCCTCCGCGCCGGACGCGGCGGGGCCACACCTGCTGGCGCCCTGCGACCTGCAGTCGATCAAGGCGGCCGGCGTCACCTTTGCCGGCAGTCTGTTGGAGCGCCTGGTCGAAGAGCAGGCCAAGGGCGACTATTTGCGCGCCGACGAGATCCGCGCCGCGGTTCACCAGTCGATCGGCGCCGACCTCGCCTCGGTGGTGCCGGGGTCGCCCGAGGCGGCGGCCCTCAAGGCGCGGCTCGGGGAACTCGGCGCCTGGTCGCAATACATGGAAGTCGGCCTCGGCCCGGATGCCGAGATCTTTTCCAAGGCAGCCCCGATGAGCGCCGTCGGCTGTGGCCAGGACATCGGTCTGCATCCGCGCTCGGAGTGGTCGAACCCGGAGCCGGAGGTGGTCGTCGCCGTCAACAGCCGCGGTGAGATTGTCGGCGCGACGCTCGGCAACGATGTCAACCTGCGCGATTTCGAGGGCCGTTCCGCGCTGCTGCTTGGCCGATCCAAGGACAACAACGCCTCCTGCGCCATCGGCCCCTTCATCCGCGTCTTCGACGATGCCTTCACCCTGGACGATGTGCGCAACGCGCGTATCACCCTCAAGGTCGAAGGCCCGGAAGGTTAT
>JAJFGM010000200.1 GCA_021776145.1 Kiloniellaceae bacterium
CGCTGCCGGCCGTCCGGATCGATTCCGCGAGCAGGCGCACCGCGTTATAGGCGTTGACCACATAGGCCGAGACGCGGCGTTGCGGCCCGAACCGGGCGCGCACGCGTTTGACGAAGGCGCGGCTTTGCGGCGTATCCAGGCTGTCGAAGTAGATGGCGCTGGAGAGATGCCCGGCGGCGGCCTCGAAGCCGACGAGGTCGAGCTCGGCCTCGGTCAGATTGGCGCTGACCACCGGCCGCCGTTCCGGTGCGAAGCTTGGGTCGTCCTGCGCGGCGCGATGATAGGCCTGGAGGAAGACGTAGGAGGTGCTGCCAACCAGGTTGTTGAGCACGAAGTCGGCACCGGTGGCGCGGATTTCCTCGATCGGACGCTCGACGTCGGTGGAATCGAAGGGCAGATAGCGCTCGCCGAGGACCTCGCCGCCGCAGGCCTGGATCAGCTCGCGCGCCACGCGGTTGACCTCCCAGCCCCAGATGTAGTTGGAGCCGATGAGGTAGACGCGCCGGCCGAAGCGCGGCAGCAGGCGGCGGAACAGCGGCACGATGTGCTGGTTCGGGCAGGCGCCGGTATAGATGACGTTCTCGCAAGCCTCGAAACCCTCGTAGGGCAGCATGTACCACAAGAGGGCGTCGTGCTTTTCGATGATCGGGATCACCTCCTTGCGGCTGATCGAGGTGATGGTGCCGATGATGTGGCGGCAGCCCCCGGCGTTCAGCAGCGCTTCGCACAGACGGTGATAGGCATCGATGTTGGCCGCCGGATCCTCGACCAAGGCCTTGAAGGCAAAGGGGAAGGCGGCATCGGCGTTGACCTCGTCGAGCGCCAGAAGCGCCCCGTCGAGCGCGTCGCGGCCGATGGCGCCATAGGTGCCGGTCACCGAATAGAGCAAGCCCAGCGGAATTTCGCGCCGCATCATTGTCTCCCCATAGTCAACTCTAACGGCAACAGGTCCGAAATGCCCCGGCCTCGGCCCAATCGACCGACGAGCTGGCCGAGCCGCGAAACGAAAAAAACCCCACGCACATGCACCCGTGCAATCGGGTCGTGGTGGGGCCTCGTCGCCGTGCCGCGGTTTGCCCGCGATTTTTTCTTCCCCGGCCATGGGCCGAGGCAGGCAACAGGCTAGGACGGCGGCGGCTGGCTTGTCAACCGGCGGGCTGGTGGCATGGCCGGGGTGACGGCCAACCCCCTTCCAAAACGGTCCCGGCAAGGCTGGCGAAAATTACCCCGCGGCGGTGCCGCATCGCCCCTCGACAAGCCGCCGCGAACTTGCTATCACCCGCGGCGGTGCGGGCGCATAGCTCAGTTGGCAGAGCAGCTGACTCTTAATCAGCGGGTCCAAGGTTCGAGTCCTTGTGCGCCCACCACCCTACGCCTTCGGCTTCGGGTGGCAGGCCACCCAACGGGTGGACTGCCGCATGAAGGCGATATAGGCGTAGGAGTGTCCCCCGAAGGCGACATAGGCGTAGGAGTGTCCCCGAAGCCTCGGCGTAGGGGGACTGGTTCGAATTTACTCCTCTCGGCTCCACCCTCCGCCTTCGCTTCGCTACGGCGCGATTGGGATTGCGGCGTAGCGTGAGAGACGCGAAGGCCGCGCCGAGATCCCTTCGGACGAAGGCGGGCTGGTTTAATTTCTCTAATTTTTGGTCCACCATTCAACCCCTTGAAACGCAATCGCGTTTTGGGGGATTTTCTTTTCTTGTTCTATTCGGCTGTTAAACCCTTCCGTCAACTGGCAGGCTGAACGCCGCGAACCGCCACTCTTCGCTGGTCGGCTATAGTTTGCCTGACTGTGCTCCGTAAAGTGCCTCATTGGTGCCGACGTCGAACACCAGACCTTCCGCTCCGGATTCTGGTGAGCGAACTATGGCCTAGCATCGCCTCCGCGGATACACTCGGTGCTTGTGCTCCGCGATCGGTTCCGAATGGATACGGGGGGTGAGGATGGATACGCCGTTCGATCATGAAATCATCGAGAGTTTTCTCGAAGCTGTGCTCGAGACCAACGACACCGCCGCGCATGAACGCCTCCTTTGTGATTTGGGAGAGAATCTTGGATTTCCCATGATCCTTTATGCGGTTTCGGATACGAGAATCTCGGAGCATTTTCCGAAGAGCATACCGTTTATTGGCAACTTCAGCAGCGAGTGGATGGAGCGATATATCGAAGAAGAATATCTTCCGAATGACCCAGTGCCTCAGCACTGCACTCATTCAAATAGACCTGTGATCTGGGAGCCCTTTTTCAAGCGCATACCAATGTCCAGGGTTGCACGAAAGATACAGTCCGAAGCGCACGACTTCGGAATTGAGAACGGGATTACAATCCCGATTCACACACGCAACGGACTCGCGGGCGTGTTGAGCGCCGTACCCGATGGGTCGCTCGACACGAGGGCGGCGACTATCAACGAACAGTTTCTGCGCCTGTTCTATTTGGCGCACAGGTTCCATGCCGTGTTCGCCTCGGCACTTTGGAACACCGATCCAGCAACCAAGAACCTCTTAACAAAGCGCCAGCAGGAATGTCTGCGATGGTCGGCACGCGGCAAGACCTCGGAGGACATTGGCGACATCATCGGTATCTCCACACCAACAGTCGAAAAGCACATCAGGGAGGCAATTTTTCGCCTTAACACGACCTCCCGCATTCAGGCGGTCGCGAAAGCCGTTCATCTTCGCCTCATCGACCTCTGAACATCTGACATAATTCTTCTCGCTGCGAGATCCGGCCTGGTTGATTTTGATACCTTGTCGCCGAATTCCTGGGCTCCTAGCCTATCAGCTTGATTTGGCCCCGGTACCAGCTGTACCTCCGTACACGGCGGAACAGCGTCGTATGCGATCTTGTGGAGGCATAATATTGGTCAATTTACACAATTGGATGGGCGGTTGCGCGTTGAAAGCGACACAAAATGGCGTCGCTGCTTTCCCGATTGGGGCCACGCAACCCAACAGATCAAAGTCGACGGCGACACTTTGACGATTCACGGATCAAGGGGTTTGGTGACCTGCATACCACAATAGGCCGTCATCGACCTCCGCTCCTCCCGGCGAAGGAAATCCACACGGAAAACTCTAACCCCAAACGATCCCGTTTTC